>JBBQBC010000201.1:0-7480 GCA_038317155.1 Bacteroidales bacterium | reverse complement strand
GGCATCAATTCCCATTGAGTTCAGTATCGGGATCAACGCCTTTCCCTGGGTTTCCTGTGCCGGGAAAGTACCCTGGAAAGTATCGCCGCAATCGCAAAAAAGACAATCAGGACTATCGGCCCGAATCTGTTTTACAAGAGCTGCAATTCGAGCATAACCTCCTGCTTTACGATATACCGCGTGGTCGCCTTTCCAGAACATTTCCTGGTGTATGTCAAAATACGCATGGCTGTCGTTCATCTGTATGATGGTGAGTTTTTTACTGTGACTCATGGGTTAAAGACTGTGGATTAAATATAGTACAAGAAAAATGCCAACTGCAAGAATTGATATTGTGAGCAGTGCGTCAAGTATCGAGGATGGTTGCCACGTATCTTCGTTTATCTGTTTCTCAACCTTCTTATACCTGATAAATGCAAGTGCTCCCATCAAAGCGCCCAGTCCAACAAGGAATATTCCGAGAATTGCTGAATATCCGTGAGAAGGCGGCAGGGCTTCTCCAATAGTTGATTTTCCCAGAACAAATGACATTTGTTTCATAAACAAGGCGAACTTTTCAACAACAAAACCGAAGGCCATTATCCCTATGCTTGTTCTTATCCAGGCGAGAAATGTTCTCTCATTTGCCATGTGAACACGGCGATTGCGAACTTTTTCCGCCGCTGTGAACTTTGACAGCCGCATATCCTTACAATGTTCGCATGAAAGCAACCAGGTCTTTCTTTTCCTCAGCTTTCAATTGAAGTTGTTGAATAAGATTGAAATACTCCACTATATCTTCAAGCGTAAAACACCGCCCATCGTGCATATAGGGTGGAGAGTCTTTAATCCCTCTTAAAGGAAATGTTTTAATCGGGCCATCATGGGCCATCATCATCCCATTTGCCATTTCCTGTTTATAAAAACGTTCCGCCTTAAGATTATGCATACTATTATCAGTATAGTATGGGGCTGGATGGCATGAAGCGCATCGGGCTTTGCCGTTGAAGAGGACTTCACCGCGCAGTTCGCTTTGATTGGCCCTGGTTTGGTCAAGTTCCCCGTAAATGTTAAGCTTGGTAGCCGGTGGAAAATCAAGTATTGCCATAAATTCTGCCATGAAGTGAACCTGAGAACCTCTTTCCAGAATATTTACACCTTTTTTAGCAGCCATGCAATGGTCTCCATCGAAGTAAGCAGCACGCTGTTCAAATTCGGTAAAGTCCTCTACCGTTTTAAGTCCGCGCTGAGAACCAAAGAGTCGTTGGATATTTACTCCGCGTAAAGTTCCAGTTTCGATACGGTGCCTGAATTCCTGAGGTCGGATATCTCCGACAAGATGGTTAGCCCCGTTGGTATGACCGTTAGCATGGCAATCAAAACAGGTTACTCCCAGCATACCGTCAGGTCTGTCGGTACGTCGATCGTTGCTTGGGATTGAGAATTCCGTTAAATATCTCGTAGTAATTGTTTATAGTAATGAGGCGTCCTTTTGCCACGTCGCCGAGGTCGGGCCGGGTCGTCAGGTAAATTGCCGGGGCCGGGTCAGGCAGGATGTGTTCTGGCAAATCGAAATCCAAATCAAAACGAATCAGTCGGGGAAGCGATTTTGTAATCATCTCAGGGAAAAGCATCCCTCCCTCTGCATGATCAGCAAATGGCAGGGGTTGGTAAGGGAAAATCCCTTTTTCCTTGATTTGTTCAGGTGTCATCCCACTAAGTTGTTCCCATGTTACCCCAAGTAGTTTGGCTGTTGGCCCCACAGGGATAGTTTTTCCTCCTGACATCAGGACATCTGCAGAAGTCCTTTTTGAAAGATCATACCGGGAGTTTAATAACTCATGATGCTCTTTAGCGCGCGAGTCTTTAACTGCCATGCGCTCTGTCTTGATCTGATCGAAAGTTTGTGTCTGGTTAATTGGGCCATAGCTGGAAACAACATTCCCTTTTTGGGCAAAGGCAACTCCCGTAGCAGTACCCAAGGCCAATAGAATGCAAACACGAACCAAATTAAAGAAAAGTTTTTTTTGTTTTTTCATTTTACATGTTGTTTTAATACTATTACATTATATTTGGTAACCAAAGTTCCCTGTTTGTGTATGGAATTAGAACCTTATGGTTAAACCTCCACCTGCACCAAAGCGGTTATCGAAGCTGGCCATTAACGAGAAATTTTTCGATAACATGTATTCGGCTCCGGCATGCCAAACGGTTTCATGTTTAAAATTGGTGTCTGTTCCCAAATCGTTGACCCACCCAAAATCCATTTGATATTCATAATATCCGAAAACAAACAACCTTGGGAATGCCATCAATTCCCGTGCAATGGCCAAACGTGGCCTTAATTCGTTGTCAATCCGCACATCGAGCTTAAACATGTAAGGTGTAAACCAGCGGAACCCGGCCACGGCGGTAGTCGAAATTTCATCAAGCTTGCCTTCCTGTTCATTCTCCATGTTCACCCCGCCAAATACGGTGAAATAATCGTACAAATAGCGTTCATAGGTAAATTCGGCTTCCATGTTTTGGTTCCAGCCATATTCTGCGTTCAGGTTTAATTGATTGCGAAGGTTGGAAGCAACCAGATTAACCTCGGTGAAGTGCGAGGCAACGTGCGCCAGTCCCCATGAATACCAACGGCTGGTTTCGTGAATGAGTTTGGAAACCGGGTAACCCGTTAGTCGCGTGTCTCGCGGTGTATCGTAGCTAAATACACGGGCCATGCCACCCATCATGTGGTACAGGATGTGGCAATGAAAAAACCAATCGCCGTATTCCTGCCCATAAAATTCAATCGTAACTTGTTTCATGGCAGGTACGTTAACCGTGTGTTTAAGCGGAGAGTAATCCCCATTTTTGTTGATCACCCTGAAGAAGTGGCCATGCAAGTGCATCGGATGATCCATCATTGTAAGGTTGTTCATTGTGATCCGGGTCACTTCTCCCTGCTTAATTTTGATTTTGTCCGTTTCCGAAAGCGGGATTCCGTTCATACTCCAAATATAGCGCTGCATGTTCCCGGTGAGGTTGAGCAGAATTTCCTTTACCGGTGCATCCTTCGGATAGGTTGTTTTTACCGGAGACCTCAAATAGTTGTAATTCGTATCGTCCGATTGGTTTCCCTCTTTCATGCTCCCCATAGGCATATTCATTCCGTTGGAATTGTTTTTACTGTCGGAATCCATTTGCATCATCATGGATGAACCGGTGGTATCCTTTTGCTGCATATTTGAGGTGGTCATGCCCTGCATGTTGTCCATATTCATTTTTCCATCCATCCGCATTCCCCAATTTTCTTTCATTTTTTGGGGATCATCCTTTTTCGGTCTGAATTTTAATGCAGGCGCTCCCATGCGCATATCCATCTTTGCCATTTTTTTCATCATGGCAATCTTATCTGGTTTGGGGACATCCGGGGCAGCAAGGATTTTTCCTTGTCCAAGATAGGCAGACGTTGTCCCGGAACCATCAGCAGCCGTGGCCCTGAATTCAATTTCACTGTTTTCAGGAATCGTTACAATAAAATCATAGGTTTCAGCAATGGCTATGAAGGTTTTGTTTCGCCCGACTTGTACAACATCGTTCCCGTCGGCTGAAACCAAGGTTGGATCATCCCCACCGAAGGTCATCCAGAAAGAGGTTGAAGCCGAACCATCAATAATGCGCAGCCTGACTTTTTCTCCGGGTTTTAAATCGGGGTATTCCTGCTTTTGCTTGCCGTTTATCAGGAATGCCGGATAATATATATCCGCAATGTCAGCTCCATTCATACGTTGTTTCCAAAAGTTTAGCTGGGCTCCCAATGCCCCTTTGGCAATAACCTGATTCAATGGTGTTGCTGTTCCTTTTTTTATCTGGTACCATTCGCTTCCGCGTTTCAGGGTTCTCAGGACATTCATCGGTTTTTCATTGGTCCAGTCAGACAAAACCAAAACCAGTTCCTTGTCATAATCGAGTTTCTTTTCTCTGGGCTCAATCACAATGGAACCGTAGACTCCACTTTGCTCTTGCAACATCGTATGTGAGTGATACCAATAAGTACCGGATTGCTTTAACGGAAATTCATATTTTTGTGTTTGCCCGGGCAGTATGGGTGGGGTTGTCAGGTAAGGTACACCATCAAAAAAGTTTGGCAATAAAATACCATGCCAGTGTACGGAAGTTTCCACATCCATTTCATTTTTCACATAAATAACTGCGTAACCATCCTCGGTAAAACGCAGGGTTGGGCCTGGTATCTGCCCGTTAATGGTCATGCCCATGACGTCTTTGCCCGCTTTGTTCACGGTTTCCTGCCGCAGAGTGAGTTGGTAAGTGGTGGTATCTGTTTGGGCTTGTGCAGAAAATGCTGCTAAAATGGATATTGTTAGAACTATAAAAGTAAATTTGCTGAATTGCATCGCGTAATTTTAAATAGTAACATTATGTCCTCTTTTTTCTGAAAATTTTAGTAAATATCTTCACTTGGCGGGATAAAGTGGATAGCCCTGAATAGCATTTTCTGCTGTGTTGTCCGCCTGATTTTCAGCCAAATTCAATTTGTCTTTTTTTTTCTTCATCTTTTCTTCGTGAATTTTAAGAAAACTAAGTTAAGCTACGGAGCCGGGGATAATGTTACAATATTTTTGAAAGAATTTACATATTTCCCACATTTGCGTGTTTTATCCGGGTCGCCATCTCGTCTCTCACCCTGTTATCCAGCAGAATAATGCAATCGGAGATATACTCCTCCAGGCCATGCCGAGTAAATGAATCGTTTTGTCCCGGCTCGCCTGTAACAATTGCCGTGACCTTTTTTTCTTTGAGCCATCGGAAAAGTCTTTTTATCTCTAAGCGAAGAATGCCCATATCCGTAACGCCTGAAAAGAGAGATTCAAGAGAATCTAAAACAATGCGTTTAGCGCCAATAGAATCAATGGCATGTTCCAAACGAACGAATAATCCCTCCAAATTAAAGTCGGTTTCCTGAATGTCTTTGCGCTCTAAAACGATCCGGCATTTCCTGAAACTAAAGTGGTTCTATTTTTTGGTAGTCCGCCTTCGGTAATTTCGTCAAAACCTTTGATGCCGGTAGGGCATCGGTTATCATTTCTACATCAATCACACATTCTGCTTTTTTATCCGTGCCCGAATAAATATTTTGACAATTTCGTTAACCAACAGCGGTACCAAACCTAAGGAAATTGCAATTAACCAACCTCCCAAATCAAGCATTTGCAAGTGAAATGCCCTTTGCATAAACGGAACACCAATTACGATTAATTGTAACAGGACACCCAAAACAATTGCTCCAACCAGGTATTTGTTGGAGAAAATCCCTATCTGAAAAATTGATTTTGAACTGTTTCTGACAGCAAGAGAGAAAAACAACTGGCACATCACCAGTACCATAAAAGCCATCGTCCGGGCATATTCAACCGTATTTTCCGGAGCTGAATGGTTAAACGGGCTGTATCCATGTTCGTAATAACCGAACCAGAAAGCCAGGATTGTTAGCGAACCAATTAATACACCACCAAGAATAAGATGAAATCCTGCGCCCCCTGCAAAGAAACTCTCTTTGGCATCGCGTGGTTTTTCTTTCATCACGTCCTGATTTCCGGGATCCATGCCTAATGCAATGGCGGGAAAAGAATCCGTAATGAGGTTGATCCACAACAACTGGGTAGCGATTAACGGGGCTTCCAAACCTATGAGAAGAGTCACAAACATTGCAATCACTTCACCCAAATTACAGGTAATCAAAAAGATAACAGCCTTTTTTATGTTACTGTAAATATTCCGGCCCTGTTCGATGGCTGAAACAATGGTTGCGAAATTGTCGTCCATCAGAATCATATCAGAGGCTGCTTTGGCCACATCGGTACCGGGTATTCCCAGTGCCACACCACTATCTGCAGCATTGAGCGAGGGGGCATCGTTTACCCCGTCGCCGGTCATGGAAACAATATTACCATGCGACTTGAGCGCATGAACAATTTTCACTTTGTGTTCGGGTGAAACACGCGCATATATGCGATGCCCAACAATTTTTTCGGTGAGCTCTTCATCCGAAAAATCATCCAGTTCCTCTCCCGTAATTGCTTGTTCAATATTTTCAGCCATCCCCAGTTCGCGGGCAATGGCGAATGCGGTATTTTTATGGTCGCCGGTAATCATGATGGTAGTAATACCGGCAAGTTTTGCTTTTTGAATGGATTCTTTCACTTCGGGCCGGGGAGGGTCAATCATTCCGACAAGCCCAACTAAAATCAGGTCTTTCTCCATTTCAGCGCCTTCAATAATGGTATCAACCGGCTTATAAGCCACGCCAAGCGTACGGAGTGCGTTGTCCGACATTTTTTCCGTTGCATCAAGGTAGCTTTTTTTGTGTTCTTCGGTAATCGGAATTACCTTCCCATTTTCTAAAACCTGTGTTGAAATTTTGACAAGATTACCAATTGCACCTTTGGTATAAACAGTATATTTTTCGTTTTCTTCGCAGAGTGTTGACATTAACTTTCGGTCGGAATCGAAAGAAAACTCACCGACACGGCTGGCCTGAGTAATTAACCATTTTCTGTCAATTCCAAAATCATCTCCCAGAAGCAACAAAGCAATTTCTGTTGGATCGCCCGTTCCGCGCATGTTTTCGTAAGTTGCATCTGAGCAAAGTATCATGGCTTTGGCAAGCAATTTTGCATCGTCGGTAGCGCTGTTTTTTGAATTACGTTCGACAGTTATTTCACCCTCCAGGTTGAAATAGGTTTTTACTGTCATTTTGTTTTGGGTAAGTGTGCCTGTTTTGTCGGAACAGATAATATTGACCGAACCAAGTGTTTCAACAGCAGGCAATTTCTTGATAACTACCTTTTTCTTCGACATGCCGGTAACGCCAATGGAAAGAACAACTGCTACAATGGCTGCAAGCCCTTCGGGAATAGCTGCCACCGCCAGCGAAACCGATAAAATAAACATTTCGGCCAAATCGCGGCCCTGAATTAATGCAACAACAAAAATGACAACACAAATTCCGATGGCAAACATTCCAAGCGTTTTCCCTAACTTATCCAACCTGATTTCCAAAGGGGTTTTCTCCTTTTTTTCAGCATTGATGAGATTGGCAATTTTACCAACTTCGGTAGTCATGCCGGTTTCAACCACTACGCCAACTCCTCTTCCACGGGTCACAAGGGTTGACATAAACGCCATATTCATACGGTCGGCCAATGGAGTTTTAAGTTCGCTGTAAGTTTGTGATGCATCTTTATCGGCAGGAACTGACTCGCCGGTGAGCGCCGATTCCTCTATCTGAAGATTTGCAGACTCAATTAAACGTATATCTGCGGAGATGAAACGTCCGGCATCAAAAATTAAAATATCGCCGGGGACAACCTGGTGTGAATTTACTTCTTTCACCTCACCGTTCCGGCGGACAATCGCTTTTGGAAACGACATTTTCTGAAGCGCCTCAATTGCCTTTCCTGCTTTCACTTCCTGTATTACGCCAAGAGCAGCATTG
>JBBQBC010000200.1:0-7501 GCA_038317155.1 Bacteroidales bacterium | reverse complement strand
GTAATATTCGTTGAAATGGTTGATCCGATCCTGAAGCCCGAGGAGTTTAGCATTCACCTTTCTGGTAACAGCACTCACCACATCTGCACCAGCCCCTCCATCGCAAATGGGCCAGATATTTCTTGAGCTAAAGTAAAATGCTGCGGAAGCCAATGGGTATTTGGTAGCGACGAGATCAGGATTGCTTACCGTATCTTCACCAATGTATCCTGCAAAACTTTTGTAATTAGCCCTTCCCGTTAATTGTATAAAACCTCTGCCCCTGAATCTGTAGCCATCACCACTGGCCTCATCGCCATTTCCTATAATGTTGGCATAAGCTTTTGAAGCAGTTTTCACAGGATTCCGGGCATAGGATTCACTCAGATTACCAATAAATATTTTAGGAAATACCTCCCTTAGTCTTTCTGCCGAATAGCTGAGTTTTTCTTCAACGGCCATGAAGCCACTACTCTCATGACCACACTGGGCCAGAAAATGAGCAAGCCTCAATTCATTGCTGATATTAAATTTTGCAATTGTTTCCGGTAACTGACTTATCACTGCATCGGGTATCTTTCCACGAAGGTTGTCGGGTTTGAAACTTACGGTTGATGAAGCGTTTCCGTTAAGGCCTGCAGTCGGAAATAACAGGTTCCAGGCAAGGTCATCAACAATGCCATTGACTGTTAAACTATTCCGGGCCTGCCACTCTTTCACTTTCCCATCTGTGATGGGTCCGAAAGTACCGGTATTTGAAACACCTAGTCTGATCTGAAGTCTTTTAACTTCATCTCCTGTTGATCCGATTTTTAGTAACATAATCTATAGGGGTTTGATTGATACGAAATCTGAAACAAACAATTTGAAAATAAGTCCATTCTGGATTATATCTAAGCTGATTTTATGATAAAAGGCGCTCAGGGCAGAAGGGTAGGTCGGGATAGTAAAGCTAAAACCCGAAAAATTGCTGTTTAGAATAACAAATGTAGTACATAATTATTCTTATTTAGACTGATTCCATATAAAACCCATGACTTTAACAAATAATTAACAAAATAAACCGGAATATCCGTTGAATTAGGCTGGTGAATAATGATTTATCAAATAATGAGTTAAATATTGCTTATGAAATTATTACCTGTTTCGACAAATGATATAACCGTAAAAATCCGGAAATTCAACTTCGGTAATTGTATTTGCCTGTTTAATCCGATGATGGTTTTCACCAGAAGTTAATTATTCGCAGAATTTAATATAGTGTTGCTCAATAATTATCAGCTTCACCGAAGCAATAACTTTATTTACCTGCATCAACCTGAGAAAATATATCCCGGTAGGCAAACCATTCCGGTATATAGCAAATTCACGACCACTGATGCCTTTCAGTTGCATAACCTTTTGTCCGAATGAGTTGTAGATTGTCAAGTCAGCATTTAACACTTGGGCACTAAACTGAATGCTCGTCCAACTGGCAAAAAGATTAGGGGAAACAATGATTTTATCTGCAATAAGTAGTTTTGAGGTTCCGTTCGTAATTAATTCACACCCAACTAAAGAATTATAATTTGAAACAAAGTAGGTTTCGTCGCTATTCTTAACGGATTTTTTTCTTTTCCGTATCCTGTAAATTTCGTAAGGCAATTGGCAAATATCAATTCGGTGTTCTAAATAAGTTTGGTCGTCAACATATTTGCAGGGTGCAAAAAACAAACGTTGTTTGTTTTTGAACTAATTGCTGGTTTTGCACAAATGCTTTTCCTTTAAATTGTAGTGTTGACAAAATCTATTTCTTAAATAATTGATTTTTATTCGAATTCATTATTCAAAATCTGTCTAATCTGTTTTTCAAGCTCATCCAAATCCTGGGTGGCGTAATAAATTCTCTCCATTTTTATATCATGATACACATGGATAATAAAATTTCTAAATGATCGGGGAATATGCCATGGGTAATTATATTTTGCTAGAATATCATCATCAATATATCTGATTGCTTCGCCAATAATCAAAAACTGATACTGTACTGCACTTTGAACTTTAATGTCTGATAAAAAAGCAGAAACACTTATTCCTTCCACAAAATCCCTAATCAATTGTATGGCTTCTAAAATATGTTCAACTCTTTGTTTTGGTGTTGGTTTATCCATAAATTTTTATCAGGTCACTTACTGCTGTTTTATTTGCAAACTCTTTTAAATATCCTTTTTCAACCAAATCCACTTTCTTTTTGATTTTCTTTTCTATTATAAACGCAATGTCAAGCAAATCGAACATGGAATATTTTTTAGCATTATTCATTTCTACCATTATATCCAAATCGCTGTCAAAATTTTCTTCGTCTCTTGCAAAAGAACCAAATAACCATGCTGTTGAAACCCGACCATCTTTTTTTAGAATAATTTTAATAGAATTAATGATGTTGGTCTTATAAATTTTAGGTTTTGTGGTATACTTAACTTTTTCTTCAGCTACCAGCAACGCTTTTAAAGCAATATCTTCGTCCACTACTTCATAAACCAATTTATCGGAGAGCCAGGCTACTAATAATTCTTCTTCGTTTGTTTTAAAATACTTAGATAGCTTTACTACAAGCTCTCTTGTTGCTTTGCGTTGTCCCCGTTCAATTCTACTAAGTATTGCCTGGTCAATGTCGAGGTAAGCAGCAACTATCCTTAGTGGCAGTTCTTTTTCTTCTCTCAGTTTTCTTATAATGTCTCCAAAACTCTTCATTTTGCTAAAATATGTTTTGACCTATTTTGGCAAATATACAAAAGTCAATCGAATAATATTAAAAAATGTATCTAACGTTTTCAACAAATTATTATCATAATCAATTTGTCTTATCTACACTTCCCTGTGTCCCCGGGCCTTCGCTTCAATGTTATTCTTTAACTGGCCAAAACCATCTCTTCAAGAGGCACCAAAGCCTGTATTGCCGTTGAAACCGAATCAACTTCACGGAAAGTGAGGCTCAGCTTTTCGTTCACCTCTTTCATCCGGCAAGTCTTGTGGTATATCTGTATAAACTGCAGCACGACTGAAAAGATGTTACTTTGATAGAAAGACGATTCCTTATTGGTGATAAAAGTAGCTGTCAACAGGCCATTGCGCAGGCTGATTTTCTCAAATCCCAGGCTGCGGGCCATACGGCGAAGACGGATGGTGTTGAGCAGTTCCTGCGTTTGAGGTGGCACCGGCCCGAAACGGTCAATCAGCTTTTCCTGAAACTTCAACAGGTCTGCTTCTAAACTGATACTATCGAGTTCCTTATACAGGCTGAGCCTTTCAGTTATGTTTGTCACATAACTGTCGGGCATCATAATTTCGAGGTCGGTTTCAATGAGGCACTCCTTCACATATTCCCGGTTCACCGGTTCAACATCTTCGTAAAGTCCTGCAAAATCAGACTCTTTAAGCTCCATAATGGCTTCGTCGAGGATACGCTGGTACATTTCGAAACCAATTTCTGAAATAAAACCACTCTGTTCGGCACCAAGTATGTTTCCAGCTCCCCGAATATCAAGATCACGCATGGCGATGTTGAAACCACTGCCAAGCTCCGAGAACTCCTCGATGGCTTTCAGACGCTTGCGGGCTTCATCGGTAAGTACCGAAAGCGGCGGCGCCAGCAGGTAACAGAACGCCTTTTTATTCGTACGCCCTACCCTGCCGCGCAACTGATGAAGATCGCTGAGGCCAAAATTCTGCGCTTCGTTGATGATGATGGTGTTAACATTTGGAATGTCAAGACCTGATTCGATGATGGTCGTAGCAACCAGCACATCGTAGTAACCTTCCACAAAGTCGAGCATAATCTTTTCGAGCTTGTGCCCTTCGAGCTGGCCGTGGCCGATGGCAATTTTCGCATCGGGAACCAGCCGTTGTATCATTCCGGTCAGTTCCTGAATATTATTGATCCGGTTATTGACCACAAAAACCTGACCACCACGCGATAATTCGAAATGAATGGCGTCGCGGATCACCTCTTCACCAAAGGGATGCAGCTCGGTTTGCACCGGATAACGGTTAGGCGGCGGCGTATTGATTACACTCAAATCGCGGGCGCCCATCAGTGAAAACTGAAGTGTACGTGGTATAGGCGTAGCTGTAAGGGTAAGTGTATCAACATTAACTTTCATTTTCTTCAGCTTCTCTTTGGTGGCTACACCAAACTTCTGCTCTTCGTCAATGATCATGAGGCCAAGATCCTTAAATTTAACATCCTGACTTACAATGCGATGAGTCCCGATCAGGATATCTATTTTCCCATCAGCAAGATCTTTCAGGGTCCGGGTCTGTTCTTTGACGCTCTTGAACCGGTTGATGTAATCCACGCGGCAGGGAAACTCCTTTAGCCGTTCACTGAATGTTTTGTTGTGCTGCAATGCCAAAATGGTGGTTGGAACCAACACTGCTACCTGCTTACTGTCAGCCACAGCTTTAAAGGCAGCACGGATCGCAATCTCAGTCTTTCCAAATCCAACATCACCACACACCAGCCTGTCCATGGGATATGATTTTTCAAGATCGCGCTTCATATCGGCAGTAGCCTTAACCTGATCGGGAGTATCTTCATAGATAAAAGAAGCCTCGAGTTCATGCTGCATATAGGTATCCGGATTAAAAGCAAATCCGTCGGATGCCTTCCGCTCAGCGTAAAGTTTAATCAGGTCTTTGGCGATGTCTTTAACCCGTTGTTTGGTCTTGCTCTTAAGTCTGTTCCAAGCATTTGAGCCAAGTTTGTTGAGGCCGGGGATGGTCCCTTCCTTACCCACATATTTTGAAATACGGTGCAACGAATGTATGCTGATGTATAAAATGTCGTTGTTTTGATAGATCAGACGGATGGCCTCCTGCTGCTTGCCGTTGTTTTCGATTTTTTCAAGCCCGTCAAACCGGCCCACCCCGTGATCGATGTGTGTTACATAGTCACCCGGCTGCAGGTCGTAAATCTCCTTTACAGTGATGGCCTGCTTGCCGGCAAATCCATCCCGGATGCGGTATTTGTGGTAGCGCTCAAATATCTGATGATCGGTGTAACAGGCTATTTTCCCGATTCGGTCCACAAAACCTTCGTGAAGCGACAGATTTAGTATTTCATATTCCAGCGCATCCTTTGAAAGTCCCCGATTTCCTTTCAGATCGGTCAGGATGGTCTGAATACGCTCGGTTTGCTTAGGATTGTCGGAAAGTATCAGATTGCTGATTCCGGCCTTGCTGTTCTCACCCAACTCCTTCAACAACAGGTCGAAGTTCTTGTTAAAGGAAGGCTGCGGTAATATATTGAAATCAAATAGTTTTCCATCCTTCATCAGGAAATGACTTCCGAATTCAATAAGACTGTGTTTCAGAATGTCTGATTTAAAATCATCGGCAGTGCAAAAAAGCTCATCAGGTTTCAGATGCTTGATTTCGGGAGACAATTCAGCAAAGGCTTTTTCGGCTTTTTCGTATTCCTTTGCGGTTTTATCAATGGCAAATGCGAAGTCCCTTATCCAAACTACCGCATTGCGGCCGATATATGTTAGGAAAGACCCCCGTTCTTCCTGAAGTGTCCGGTCCTGAATGTTGGGTGTAATGGTTATATGATCAAGCCTGTCGATGGATAGCTGGTTTGAGGGATCGAAGGTTCGGATTGATTCCACATCATCGCCAAAAAATTCGATGCGGTAAGGCCGGTCGTTGGTGAACGAAAACACATCCACAATACCTCCCCGAATCGAAAATTGCCCCGGCTCCACCACGAAATCAACCCGTTCGAAGCTGTATTCCATCAGCAGGTCAATAACGAAATCGATTGACAGGTTCTCACCGAGTCCCAGACGCAGGGTATTTTTCTTCAGAAAAGCTTTACTGACAACTTTTTCAGCCAACGCTTCGGGGTAAGTTACCACAAGGGAGCCTCCGTCACGGGTGCTAAGTCGCTTCATCACTTCAGTGCGCGAAAGCACATTGGTGTTATCGGTTTTCTCTATTTCATAAGGGCGGCGATAGGTGGTCGGAAAAAAAAGGACCTTTTTTTTGTGAAAAGGTGTTTCCTGCTCACCTAAGAGATTTTCGAGGTCGTTGAAAAAATAGGCGGCTTCCTCTTTCTCAGGAAGAACAATGATATGCAATTTTCCGGAATTACTGAAACCCGAAGTCACTATGACAGGAATTGCTGATCCGGCAAGCCCTTTCAAATGAAGCCTGAAAGGTTCTTTTGAATTACATAAATCAGCTATAACCGCAACAGTCTCGCTGTTGCGGTATCGTTCAATTAGTTGCGAAGCTTTCACGGCCTGCCTGTTTTGAATTATTCAGGCTGCAAAGGTAAACTTTATGGAGAAACTGTATTCTGCAATTTTTCATCAGGAATAAGACATGACGTATCCACTCAAATACATCAATCCCCCTGATATAACCGCATCATCTCCTCAGCTTTTTCTACCATGGATTTCGATCCAACAAAGAGCGGCGTTCTTTGGTGCAGCTCGGTCGGTTGGATGTCAAGAATCCGCTCAAAACCGCTTGAGGCCTTTCCTCCAGCCTGCTCGGCAAGGAATGCTATCGGGTTGCATTCATATAGCAACCGGAGTTTCCCATTGGGATTTTTATGCGTTCCGGGATAAATATAAATACCGCCCATAATGAGATTCCGGTGGAAATCGGCAACCAGCGAACCAATATAACGGGTAGTGTATGGCCTGAGCGTTGCCGGATCATCCTGCTGACAGTACCTTATATACTCCTTTACCCCTTCCTGAAAATAGATGTAGTTGGCTTCATTGATCGAATAAATACTCCCCCCTTCAGGAATCTTCATGTCGGGATGCGAGAGAAAAAACAATCCGACCGATTGATCGAGGGTGAACCCGTTTACACCGCAACCGGTGGAATAGACAAGCATGGTAGAAGTTCCGTAGATGATATAACCGACTGCAATCTGTTTAATGCCGGGCTGCAGAAGATCGGCAACCGTTCCGGGGCCAGATTCGCTGATTCTGCGGTAGATTGAAAAAATGGTCCCTATCGGAACATTCACCTCAATATTTGACGAGCCATCCACCGGATCCATAGCTACCACATATTTCCCCTTCTGTGAAAAGGCATTTTCGTAGGTATAAAGTTCATCGTTCTCTTCCGATGCAACGGCGCACACCATTCCCCCGTGACGCATTGCAGCCAGAAAACATTCATTGGCGAATACATCGAGCTTTTTCTGCTCTTCGCCCTGGATATTTTGCTGCCCAAAATAGCCATTGATATCAGCCAGTCCGGCCTTGTTAATTTCGCGGTTAACGATCTTGGCGGCAATGCCGATGTCGTTTAAAAGGCGCGTGAATTCGCCGGAAGCGTAAGCGAAATCGGCTTGTTTTTCGTTGATAAATTCAACTAAGGTTTTCATCATATTAGAAAGAATTACTGAGTTACAGGGTTTCAGAGTTTCAGGGTTTCAGTGTTACAGAGTTTCAGAGTTACAGAGTTTCAGTGTTACAGAGTTTCAGAGTTACAGAGTTTCAGTGTTACAGAGTTTCAG
>JBBQBC010000199.1:0-7522 GCA_038317155.1 Bacteroidales bacterium | reverse complement strand
GATAATCGGAGGCAGGGATTTTGTGCGGATGTGGAAATAGGTCAGCCCGTTCAGGGATATCTTGCCCCGGGGCATGTTAGAGTAGTATTTGATGATCTCCTCTGCGATGATCGTGGTTTTGCCGACTCCTCTGCCTCCGATAAACATCTTATGGGGCTTGGTGGACATCAGAATAGCCATCTGCGGCTCATTATAATATGGTGATGGTTTAAGGCTCATCTTCGATTTCCTGGGTGATCGGGTTCTCTGTCAGCAGCAGGTTCAGGTAGTCTTTAATGTGCAGTTCATCAGCCATGGCCTCGATGCGCTGGTGCAATTGCACCAGTTTGTCCTGGGCTTTCTGATCGATCATTTTAAAGTAGGGAGACGAAAGGAAGTTATAGTTGATGGTCAGAAGCTGCACCGGAGGATGGACTTTAGAAGGATCAGGCAGGTCCATATCTTCCTTGTCCAGGTTATAGACCTTTGTGATACGCTCCAGCGCTTTTTCCATTCCACGTAAATCCTTCTTCTGCCTGGATAATTTCAGCAGCTCAATAGCCCACTGAGATACATGATACCGCATGGCATCCTTGGTATAGAGGCGAACATCGCCGAACAGCCTGCGGCAATTGCGGATATCCTTATAGGCCTGGCCATCGGATATTGAAAAATGTTTGACCATGAAAGTCACCACGTCCTTGTCCGAATTCATATCGTCGTGCAGTTGCATGTGGCAGGTGCTCCAGCGAATACGGATGTTTTCATCCGCGGAATCAAGCGCCATCACACCTTCGCTGGTATAATAAGAGCGAATACGCTCAAAAGTCGAATCCGATATTATCTGGTTCACAGGTCGTCCATTTTAGCATTTTCAATAATTTTCATGGCAAACGCCTGGGCCGGAGATGAACCGTTCTGTGCAAGGTCGAAGATCCCTTTGCGAATCTCAGCTTCACGCTTGAGTCTTCCCCGGTTGAAGGCTTTGCCTACCGGGTGATCCGGATCCTTGATCAACAACTCAAGCTCCGGAGCATCCACTTGGAGGATGACGGCAATCTCGGAACGGGTAAACATCAGCGAAGCATAGGTTTCGACTTCCGCGATGAAGGATTCATTTTGTTCGATCAAAGTCACTTTTATTTGAGAGTTCATTTAAAATCCAATCACGATGAAAGGCTGCCACTGATTTATCACAGCATAAAACACCGGCCTCAATTCGGGGATTCCGGGTATAGTTTGCCGAACCCACCACGCTGATCCCCCAGTGATCATTCTCGATCACCGTAACCTTGGCATGGCACTTGGCTGCTTTGATGTCGGTGGTGATCTTCTGGAGGAACTGAAGTTCGGCAGGCTTTCGAATTCCGTTTCGGTAATCGAAAATGCCTTTGAGTTCAAGGATCAGTCCCTGTTCAATGAATTGGTACAACTGGCGGATGGCGTATTCGGATATGGCCCAGGTGGTAAAATAGACCCTGGCCGGACCGGTTTGTTCCAGGAGGAAAAACAGAAGGTCATGGGTTGACCAGTCACCTAGGGAGGCATAATGAGTGCTTTGTCCCTGCTCGATTTTCCCAAAGACCTCATGGAGCTTCTGGTTTGCCCGGCCGATGGTAACGAAATTGGCACCGGGTGCTGCAATAGAACCGGACCGGTTTTTCTCCGGTTGGGAAATGCAAAGATCATTTGACGAAAACAGGGTCATTTGTTCAGTCGTTTTATGATGTCATCCAGTTCCAACTGATATTTCTGCTCAAGGTCCCGGTTACGGGAGATATCTTTCAGCGTTTTTGAATCCGCCGCGAGTCTCTTATACCTGGCAACATAAGTTCTGACTGTCGCTTGTCTCTTGACCAGCTCTGCCTCGGAGAGTTCAGAAACACTCCGAACATCTTCTTTTTCGGTTACAAGAGGAAGGATTCCGTGTTTATTGTAGTGCTCAAGGTTCACCGTGATCTCCTTGAGCCGGTCATCAAGGGAAAGAATTTGAAAAGCAATCTCTTTTCTTTTATCGATTTGCTGGTATGGCAGTATTGAGTGCAGATTATCTAACATCTTGTAAATCATCTTCTGCTCTTTGCCAAGGTCTTCTACCTGCTGCGGTTGACTGACAATTGCAGATGGTGCAATTGCAGTGTTTGGTGCAATTGCAGTGTCTTGTGGAATTGCAGGATTTGGTGCAATTGCAGTTTTTTCAAGGTTATTTTTGCTGTCTGCAAGTGGAATTGCAGTTGTTTTTACCAGTTTGCCGAGTTCATAGGCAAGTGTCTGGCAATTGCGAAGGGATGATCCCCCCATGGCTAATATTCTGGAAAGGTTACGAGATTTGCCATATTTGTTAAACAAAGAGAGTCCGACAGAATATTCCTGCTCAGAATTGATCCAAAGATGTATTTCATGATCCATGCAGCGAAGGTATCGCTGCAATTGCAGTAGGGAAAGGACATGAAAAAAGCCTGCTTAAGGGAAAGCAGGCTTTGCATGTCTGTTCAGTGTACTAACGTGTGGCCTGTAAAACCATGTGCCGTTGTAACTTTTGCTAAGTATAAAAACCTTGTCAGCATTGGTTTTACAAGCTTGTTGGCTGCAGTGCTATTCTAAAAATGAACCATCCTCGAATAATATTTTTTCGGGTATCCACACGACTTTTATATCTTTCATTTCTTTTCCCATAAGTTGTTTATCTTCATCCATAAATTCATTATATTCGGTTGTGAAAATTTTCTTGAGTATCTGATGTGCAGGGATCATATCATCTTCAACTAGATTAATTCTTTTAATTTCCGTATCAAAAAGGTCATAGATTCTAATGTACCCTTTAACTGCTTTGATATCTTTATTTGATTTGTTTTCGAAAGCGATAGCATACTGTAAATATTCTTGGAAATCTTCCTTAGTATAACCCTTGTCATACATTGCAACTGTTAATACAGCACCTAACTTAGCCATTTTTTCTTCTTCATCCTTCCTAACTTTAGTCGCTAAATCCTGTTGCTCCTTTTTATAATCCTGTGCAATTTTTAAAATTTCTGAATAGGTTTTCCCTTCCAGATCTTTTCCGCCAAGTTTTGCAAGCATAATATACCCAATCAACAACTTGGCATCATCTTCTGATAATTTTTTACTTTTCCCAATTTCCTTGGCATCTGCTTCAAGGGTTTTTTCACTATACTTTTTATTTAGGGGATTGTTGCAAGATGTCAAAAACATTATTACAATCATCATTGAAATAAGCGATAAAGTATTTTTCATGTCTATTTGTTTTAAGTCGTTTACTTTTGTGAAAATCATGAGAACCAACAATTAGGAATTATATCCGCTGGGTTGTTTAAAGGATTACGATAGTGATCAGTGAAATAATTTTTATTCAACCCTTGATAAAAGAATTTCAGCATTTTTTTTCTGTTGGATTGTATATTTTGGTGATTGCATTATATCTTTTAAAATACTTCGGACTGTTCTATCATCAGTATATCTAAAAAGACCCGACCCCCAAAATTTTTGAAATTTTGGATTATCCGTACTGTTTAATGAGAAATCCCAATAATTCAAATATTGATCATTTTTCAATTTAATTGCCGTTTTTAGATTTCCAACATAAAATTCAGTTCCTTTGAAATCATATCCAACTTTTTCAATTGTATCAACCTGTTTTATTTCAAATAAAGAAAAGATAAAACGAGAATCCTGAGTTTCACCCGGATAAATTGACGTTAATATGGCAATCTTACCAACTTTTGCTTCCAAACATATATGTGGAGTATTTTTCCCATGATTCCAGCCTGGTGTAAACCGAGTTGTCAAGTTAGCCACTGCATCATAACAAGGATAGCAATTTTCATTTAGTTCAGAATCATTATATTCTTGACATTTTGGAGCTTGCATATTACACCAAAACATTTTATGACTGCTAAAGCAATTGTATTTATAAAGATCAGGTGTGCAAATTCCACTCCAATTTTTATCATTATAACTGACTTTAAAGGAAATATTCCCATCGTGTAATTTTTCTGGAATTTTAATATAATCCACAGGATTAATTGGCAACTGTGATTTGAGTTTCGGCGAAATATCCTTAATATGTTTAATCTTATTGTACAATTCTTCGATTTTAGTCAAACTAAACTCTCTATAATCAATACCATAATGCTCAAATGCCGTTTTAATTGGCTGAGGAATTATTGGAGCAATGAGTATAACTTTACTATCCTTAACTGTTCCAGCATATTGAATCAATTGGCCAATATCTTGTCTTGTGACAGGTTCTCGCTTTAATTCAACAATTACATTTTTACCGAGTTTGTCCACGAAATAGAGGTCCGCTCTTAAATTATGCATTTTGACTTGACGACCTTTGAATGTCAAATCTTTACTGATTAATTCTTTGTGGAATTTTTCAAATACATCTTCGATTTGCTTTTCTGTCAGTTTCATGGTTTTGTTTTTTGTGTCTAATTATTCGGAATAGGTTTGTTGTTCCTTTTGCATTGCAGCCAACGTTTACTAACCGGCATATGGCGTCTTCCATACATTTTTTGTTCATCAATTCGTTGCCGTCATTCATCAGAATCTTTTTAATAATAGCAACGTCAATAACAATTCGATGTTAAAGTTATACAAATTTTATTCTCCTCAAATATCGTCAAATAATATCTTGAGTAATTATCAACCGTTTTATAAGCGTATAAATAGAAAAAAAGCCTGCCGGATCACTCCAGCAGGCTCAAACTACCCACTTATGAAAACACTATGAAAGCTTCATCAATTAATTTACGACCGGGTTGGGATCCATGGCCAGGGCGCCTTCGTAAAAGGCCATTGGCGAACTTTGTTTGCAAAGGAAGCCGAACTTATGGCCTTTGTCTTTGTCGATCTCCTCGCCCCAGGTCGTATCGATCGTCTCAAGATGAACCAGGTTGCAGGGTTCACCGATCAGGTACCGTTTGTTGGAGGCACAGTTCTGAATGATGACGATCCCTTTGAAGTCAATCCCGAAATTCTGTATCCATTTCTGGACTGCTTTTTCAATTCCGGGATAGAAACCCTCCAGGCCGATTTCAAAGCCGCCGCAGTCCTGGTTGGAGCCTTTGAGCTTCTTCTGCGAGGGTTTGATCGTTCCCTGGGTCATATAAAAACTGTGCATGATCAGGGCAAGTTCGCGGTTATCGGCCAATCGACTCATCGCCAGCGCATCGGTCGGGATTTTTTCATGGCGACCGACAAACTCCCGGATGGCCACCCTCATGTTATCATAGACCATCTCTTGGTAGACCCCTCCAAGATGGGCAAAGAACTCGTTATGGGTTTCCAGAAAAGCCAGGGTATCCTGGCGGTGATATAACTTGCAGTAACGGTAATTACTGTAGGCCGAAGTGAACACTGCCAGGTATAATCGACGTTTAACCCTGCCGATCATTAGCTTCGCTTAGAACGGCGACTGGTCTGTAAGTCGCGCGCTATCTTTCGTACACTATCGAATTCCCGAAAATATCGTCTGGTAATTTCTTGTTTGGTATCCATGCTTATCATCCTTTTTGTGTTGCTTATATTTTGGCAAAGCAACTGGTTAAATTTTGATAAGTGGTAAACTTTTCAACCAGAAGGTGGTCAACTTTTCAATTAATATTTACATAACCCGTTAAACCGAAAACAATCAACGGTTGGAAGACCCTAGGAATTATCCAATTTGTTATGTAAAAAGATTTGTAAACAACTTGACATTCCTTCCATTTGAGACATTAATTCTGATTGATCCTGTCGACATCTTTTTAATCTCTACCTGGACTAAAATACTCCCCCACATAATTAGCACCGTCATTTTCGACCCAAAAACCCCGCAAACGTCCCCGGTATTTCAGGTGCCAAAAAAACGTACGGTGATTTCCGCTACTGTACACAAAATGTCATCACCCGGGGATACACAGCGGAAAATTCGCGAACCAGGTGATTTACCGGAGCTTGCCGGAACGCAGAGAAGTCATGCCCATACCCCGGAAAATCACCGGGTGGGCCACCGGTTTCCAGGCTTTCCGACAATCCCCATCATCGCTGATCAAACCTTCCAGGTTTTGAAAACCTGGAAGGTTTTCCCAGGCCGGGTACCTGTCCGTTTTCAAACACTGCCCGATTCCGGGCAATCATCCTAAATACCTATTTATCAGGACATTAACCATCCATGTGTCCGAAATCGGGCACCTTTTTCGTTGTAAGTAACGTCTTGCTCTGTTACAACGATCACAATGTTAATACATTAGCAAGTGCGGCATGGGATTTGTTATGACTCTGCCATCCCTTGTGATCTTTTGCGGGGAAAAACAACATTACAGCACAGACCGATGATCCATACTGTTAAAATGATGCACCCTTTTCACACACCAGCTTGTCTGGAAGTTTAATGTAAAAAGAACGAAGTAAAAGTAATTCACACAGCAGGCCGATGCAATACGGGGTATCCGTTTAGATCAATACCGGAAAACCCCCATCGAAAATAAGGAAAGCATAGCATGAACCAAATATTATACAGATATATAATGAGTTACAAAATTGATATGGCGTGCATCGTACACGACCCTGGCGTGAAGAAATTGAATGTTTTTCGTTTATGTGAGACGAAAAACGTGATGCGTGACACATGCGTGGCAGGTGACGACAAGTTTAAAAAAACAAACCAATGAACCTGCTTTTCATTCACCACAATCCGGAGATCCAGAATGAGATCGATGATTTTCTTCACAGTGCGAAGGATAATTGCTTCTATTCCAAAAACACCGAAAACACGATCAGGATCCTGATTGACCACCCCATCAACCTGGTGGTGCTGATCATCAACCACATGCGCGATGCAGCCGTATTGAAATACATCAATGACAATTATAAAGACCTTGAAGTGCTCCTGATCGCCACTGAAGAATACGATGAAATCATCTCCCTGTTCAGCGCCCACCAGTACAAGACCGTGCGCCTGCCCCTGAAAATCAAAGACCTCCGTTCACGCATCGACAGCATGCTCATTGAGCGCGACGACGAGGAACTGGGCAACGGAACCAACGACTGAATGAACCCCTTTCATAATTTCAACCTGAATTGTTTAACCATGACCAACCACATAAATCAACCATTATGATCAACGAAAATCCCGCAAGCCCATTTAAACACTGCGGGTCCCCGGCGCGTGGACCTTAGTAACATGACCAGGAAATTAGCCTGTTACACTCTATATGATTCCGATTAAACTAAACCAACCAAAAAACAATTTAAAAAAAGAAAGTATGAAAAAATTTTTCACCTTGCTCATTGCATTATTAACAATATGCAGTGTCGCCTTTTCGGCGAATTATAACGTTACGTTATACAGCGCCAATGCCACTGCTGTGGGAGGTATTGCAACAAACTCGCCTACCCCCCAAATCCTTGGTACAGGATCATGGAAAAATGATCCTGCAGCCCCTGCTGGCAAAATGGAGTTTTACCTTCCATTAGCAGCTCTAGGCACATTTGCTATTGACGACATTGCCAGCCTGCAGTTCTCAACGCAAAAGGC
>JBBQBC010000198.1:0-7554 GCA_038317155.1 Bacteroidales bacterium | reverse complement strand
GATCGCCTGGAAGAATGTTGAAAAGAACGAAAACAAGGGTTACCACTCCGAACAGAACGAATACTCCATAATAAATACGCTTCAGGATAAATCGGAGCATAACCGGAGTTACTTATCTTTATTGAGGGTTACATACTTTTTCTCAAAATCGGCGAAAGAGGGGAAATCGTTGTAGTGCCATTTATTGATAACGATTCCTTTCTTTAAAACTAAAAGACCCGGATTGGCCCTCACCATTGTTTTGAGTGCAACGTCATCAGCCATGAAAAAGTCATAGTCAATTTTCAGCCTGGCACGTGTTGAATTGATAACTTCTGAAAGCGAACTTGTCAACCCTATAAAACCATATCCTGCTTCCATGGCCTTATCAGCAAATTCATTGACACCAGCAAGGGCAGTCTGATTTGCGGTTTCAAGATCCCATGCCACCAGTATAAACTGATATTCAGGATTTTGAATAATCAAATCAGTAAGATCGGTTCCCGTTGAGTCCATTATCTGAAGATTTAACCCTTTAAAGGAGTTGGGATCTTCAACCCTCTGGTCTGCAAACTCCCATTTCGACATCCAGACAGAATCGTTATATGGGTAATCCGGAGAAAGGTACTCTTTTGCCTCACCTGTCTCTTTGTTTTTGTAAGTGAGGTAATATTTAACCGGCAATGGATTTTCAACATACATCTTGTTCCCGACCTTCCAATCCATAAAATCGATCAGTGGCAGATGACGATAGCAGTAAATACTAAACCCGATAAAAAGGGACAGTACCACTGCGGCAACTCCATAGGACACAATATTCCCTAATACTTCCCGTGTTTTGTTGCGCCATGCAAATATGATTAAGGCTAAAACCATCAGGAAGACATTCTTGTAGAATGTTTGCCAATTGGTAAGTGTTATGGCATCGCCAAAGCAACCACAATCAGGAACAGGATTATAAATGGCATCGTTCAGGGTTAGCAGGGTAAAGAAAGCCATAACCCCCAGGAGCATCCATGAGCTTACCTTTGGTTTCAGGTTGAGCAGGATGACAACCCCCAGCACAAACTCCATGGTACAGAGCAAAATGGACAGAGTGAGCGCATAAGGCATCATCCAGTGGGTGCCCCAGACAATAAAATAATCCTCTAACCGGTAAGCCATTCCAAGGGGGTCAATCCCTTTTACGAAACCTGAGAAGATAAAAACGATACCGACAACAATCCTGGAAATAAAGTGAAGTACTCTCATAAACAGTATTTTATTCCTGACACAATTCCAAAAAACTATTCTTTTTCCAATGTTTTCAGTTCCGACAGTTTGATCAGGGCAAAAACCGCGCAGTTGATCATATCGAAATAATTGGCATCTACGCCCTCTGAAGCAAATGTTTTTCCTTTGTTATCCTCTATCTGCTTAACCCTCAGCAGTTTCATAAGAATAATATCGGTAAGAGAACTCACACGCATATTGCGCCAGGCTTCATCGTAATCGTGATTTTTATCCATCATCAGGCTCTTGGGAGCACTCGCGTATTTGTCATAGTTTTGCGCAATTTTCGCATGATCTATGGCGTGTTCACCGCTGTCACCCAGCTCAAGTTGAATCAGCGCGATGATGGCATAGTTGATGATCCCGATAAATTCAGGCCACTCATCTTCAACAACAAGGTGGGTGCCTTTTCCCGGTATGCTTCTGATTCTGTTGGCTTTTATATAAATCTGATCGGTAAGTGATTCAGGCCGCAATACACGCCATGCTGTGCCATAGTCATTCATCTTGGCTAAAAATATATCTTTGCATGCAAGAATAGCTGAGTCAAACTGAGCAGAAGTATCGGCTGTCATAAAATATTGATAATTTGTTAATTAACTTAAATCTTTGACGATGGAACACCCTGAAGATTCACCCGATAAAGGTACAGTTTTTTCCGGAACCCGCATATTACAGTGCGGAACAAAGCAACTCAGCCTTTCAAATCCGGTTGTAATGGGAATTCTGAATCTGTCACCCGACTCCTTTTACGATGGGGGAAGACTCAAATCAAAGGACGATATAGTAATCCGGGCCGGGAGAATGATTGAAGAGGGAGCAGCCATTCTCGATATCGGTGCGGTTTCCACACGGCCAGGAGCATCGCCGGCAGGGCAGGAAGAAGAGAAATCGCGCCTCTTACCGGGACTGGAAGCCCTGCTTAAGAATTTCCCCGAAACCATCATTTCAGTTGATACTTTCAGGGCTGAAATAGCCCTCGAAAGTTGTGAAATGGGAGCAGGCATTATCAACGATATCTCCGGAGGACAGTTTGACAGGACTATGCTGGATATGATCGGGAAACAAAATGCTGCGTATGTACTGATGCACATTCAGGGAATACCCGAAACCATGCAAAAGAGCCCTGTTTACACGGATGTAATAGTCGATATTGCCGATTTTTTCGCTGAACAACTGGCAAAACCAGGGCTTTCAGGTAAAAAAAACATAATCCTCGACCCGGGCTTTTGCTTTGGAAAAAGTGTTGCTGACAATTACAGTCTGCTGAACTATCTGGATGGGTTTTTGGCTTTCGGGCTTCCTTTGTTAACAGGCTTTTCACGTAAGTCAATGATAAATAAAATACTACATACCACTCCCGATCAGGCATTGAATGGAACTACCGTACTGAACACCATTGCTTTAATGCGTGGAGCTTCCATATTGCGCGTTCACGATGTAAAAGAAGCCGTTGAAGCCATTAAATTAGTAGTTGCACTGAATCATCAGGGCTAAATGACTAAATTTGCAAAAACATCTGACACCAATGCCCGAATTGCTGATACCCTTTTTTATCGGACTGCGCCTGCTCGATATCATTGATATACTCCTGGTAGCCCTCTTGCTTTATGAATTATACCGGCTAGTAAAAGGCACGGCTGCCATCAACATCCTGTTGGGAATAATAGCCGTTTTCCTCGCATGGCGCCTGGTCAGAATCCTTGAAATGGAGTTACTGACCGAAATTCTGGGCGCCTTTATCAGCGTGGGATTTATTGCGCTGATCGTAGTTTTCCAGCCCGAGATCAGGAAATTTTTGCTCTTACTGGGGACTCCAAGTTTTATGCGTAAGAAGCATCGCCGGTTTCTCTTCTGGAAAATTAACTATGCCAACGACGAAAACCTCAGCATTGACCCGATTGTGCAGGCCTGCCGGAAAATGGCCACCACTAAAACAGGGGCTTTAATAGTGATCGGGAAAATTAATGAGCTTGAGGAATACATCAATACCGGCGAAATTCTGGATGCACGAATTTCGGAGCAATTGATTCAGAACGTTTTCTATAAAAATTCTCCGTTGCACGATGGTGCCATGATTATTATGAACAATAAAATCAGGGCGGCCAGCTGTATTCTTCCGGTATCAAAAAACGAAAACCTGCCGGTCCATGTTGGTCTGAGGCATCGTTCAGCCGTTGGGGTCAGTGAAAAATCAGATGCGATTGCCATTGTAGTATCTGAACAAACGGGTAAAATCTCATGGTGCAAAGAAGGCGAACTAAATCTGAATATCGAACCTTCGAAACTAAAAACCCTGCTTGAAGACGAGTTTAACCTGGAGTAAAATATCTGTAATTCCGGTTTAAGGAAAATCACTTCCCTGCGCTGGCCTGAGTGGCTTTGGCCTCAAATTCCCTAACCATTTCTTCGGGCGATTTACCAAGATATTTCAAAGCAGCTTCTGCATCATCTGCCAGGTCGTGCGTTGGATATTTTTTCAAAAAATCGCGGTAAACTTTTGATGCCTGCCCATAGTCACTCAATAGGTTTTCATAAACATAAGCTTTCAAAAAAACCGTTTCAGGGGTGTAACTGCTCTTTGGAAAGTCATTTAATGTTTTGTCGATCAGTTGCATAGCCCTGGCACCATTGTTAACCCCAATACAAAGATTTATTGCTTTGTAAAGGAAAGCCGGAGCCAGTGAATCAGCGGAATCGCGCTCAGCAAAAGCAATATATGAGTCAAGTAGTCGGGTAAGCTTTGCAGGATCAGGCTTTGCACCTTCTTTTTCCACTTCTTTTTCAAGACTGGTAATTGCACGGATGTCTTTATCGCGCTGCGAAGAACATGAAATCCCAAGAATTACAAGTGTTGAAAGTGCCAGAACATTGAACAGTTTTTTCATGCTTTTAACATATTATTTGGTTGTTGACCTGATTAATAAACTGGTTTCTTTTTAGCCAGGGGAAAAATCATTTTATAATCAGTCTTCACAATGCCTTTTGATATCTCACTCAGTTTTCGTTTCAGCATCATTTTGCGCAATGGATTAATCAGATCAACAAACAGGATACCATCCAGGTGATCATATTCGTGCTGAATTACCCGTGCAAACACGCCTTGCAACCGTTCATCGCGGAAATTGAAATTCTCATCATAATACTGAATTCGCAATTCCGATTTGCGCATTACATCTTCCCTGATTTGGGGAATGCTCAGACAACCCTCATTAAACGCCCACTCTTCCCCCGATTCTTCAATGATCTGGGCATTGATAAAGACCCGTTTAAGATCGGTTTCACCTGGGAAGTCTTCGGCATAAGGGGTAGCATCAATTATAAAAAGGCGGATGCTTCGGTTTACCTGCGGTGCAGCAAGGCCAACTCCGTTTGAAGAGTACATTGTTTCAAACATATCTGCAATAAACTGATCCAGTCCCGGATAGTCTTTGTCAATGTCAACGGCAATTTTTCTTAATGCAGGATGTCCGTAGGCTAATACTGGTAAAATCATGCTATGCTTTAGTTTCGTTTAGTACAAATTAAATTCCGGTTCTCTGGCCCGGCTGAACCCTGCTTACCTGAATTTAGCCGATCTGGCTTCCAGGTAAGACTGTAATATAATGGCAGCGCTAACTGTATCAACCAGTGCTTTATTCTGCCTGTCCTTCTTTTTAGCGCCCGACTCTAGTATTGTTCGCTGCGCCATCATTGAAGTAAACCGTTCATCTACCCTTTCTACAGGTATTTCAGGGAACTGCTTAACAAGCAGACGCACAAAAGGTTCGGTATATTTAACCGATTCGGAGGCCTGATTGTTCATCTGCCGGGGCTCCCCCACCACAAATAGCTCTACCTTTTCCTTGCTGATATAATTCTTTAAAAAGGCGATAATATCTTTCGAATGCACCGTTGTTAAAGGCGATGCGATTATCTGATCCTCATCAGTTACAGCAATGCCTACCCTTTTCTGCCCGTAGTCAATGGCAAGAATCCTACCCATCTGTTGTTGTTTACAGCCTGCAAAATTAAGAATTAAGCGCAAACGGTCGAAAAAATCTATAATTTTGGCCATAAGTTAAAAAAGGAATTTATGGTCAATGCCATCAGGAAAATTGTTGAAACAGCTTGGGAGCAAAGAGAGCTTCTTCAACATGCAGAAACACAGGATGCAATTCAGGAAGTGATCAGACTGCTCGACATAGGTAAACTTAGGGTAGCTGAACCTGATGGTGAGAACTGGAAAGTGAATGAATGGGTGAAAAAGGCAGTTATCCTGTATTTCCTTATCAGGCAAATGGAGGTTATAGAGGCTGGCCCACTTGAGTTTCACGATAAAATTCCATTGAAGCATAATTACAGGGATTTGGGTGTCAGAGTTGTGCCCCATGCAGTTGCCAGGCATGGCGCCTACCTTGCCCCGGGCGTTATCCTGATGCCATCATACATAAATATCGGAGCTTACGTAGATAGCAATACCATGGTTGACACCTGGGCTACGGTGGGTTCCTGTGCCCAGATCGGAAAAAATGTTCACCTCTCGGGAGGAGTTGGTATTGGTGGGGTTCTTGAACCTGTTCAGGCTTCACCGGTTGTTATTGAAGATGGCTGTTTTATCGGGTCGCGCTGCATTGTGGTCGAAGGAGTCCGTATTGGCCGTGAAGCTGTGCTTGGAGCCAATGTAGTTATCACCCAATCCACCAGGATTATTGATGTTTCCGGCCCGGATGCTGTCGAATACAAGGGTTATGTTCCGCCAAGATCAGTCGTGATTCCCGGATCGTATCCCAAAAAATTCCCTGCCGGAGAATACCAGGTTTCTTGCGCCCTCATCATCGGGCAACGGAAAGAATCAACCGATCTGAAAACATCTCTGAACAGTGCTTTGCGCGATTTCGGCATACAGATTTGAACAAAGCAAATTTCGGGAATTAACAGATCTTGATTTTCTTATGTGATGTCAACAATTAAAAGCTTGAGCCTGCACTGAAAAGTCAATAAAGAAGAATAGACACCAAGTCACCAAAATACCAATTTACACAAAATATTGTATTTTGAATATATTAAAATTGGTGAGTTTTAGTGTTTTTGTGGCTTGGTGTCAAATAATTAGTTTTCTGAGTGGACTCAAGTTTTATAATTTAATTCATCCATTAATTGATCCGTCCTTGTTGAAAAGCCAGTTGATGGATTCCAGGATAAGTTTTAACCTTCTGTGAAACAGATAATAAAATAATAACCTTGCTAAAACAGGTCATCGTCATACAAACCGCATCGCTTGGAGATGTTATCCTCTCCACAGCACTTGCCGAAAGCATACATCGGGCCTATCCGGATACTTCTATTGATTACCTTATCAAAAAAGGGTATGAAGGACTTTTTACCGGCCACCCTTTCATCCGAAAAGTACTGGTTCTTGACAAAAAGCAAAATAAATACCTCAACCTGCTTCAAACGGCATCACGAATCAGGAATTCGCATTATGATGCTGTAATCAATATACAGCGGTTCTTCGCTACCGGCTTTATCACGGCTGTTTCAGGCTCACCGGTTCGGAGTGGTTTCAATAAAAATCCATTATCTTTTACTTTTACCCATAAAAGTTTACACGAAATTAGTGCGGTTGGAAACGGCGAACATGAGACCGAAAGAAACCAGCATCTTATTGACTGGCTTGAACACGTAAAGGCCACAAGGCCTGCTCTTTATCCGACAAAAACAGATTTTGACATCGCCCGGGAAATGGGAAAAGGGAAATATATTACAGTGTCACCTGCTTCACTCTGGTTTACCAAACAATATCCCAATCATAAATGGATTGATTTTACCGACAAACTTCCTGAAGACATACTTGTTATATTATTAGGAGCAGGTAATGACAGAGGAATCTGTAACCAGATTATTGAAAAGACCAGGCATACCGGAATTGTCAGCCTTGCCGGCGATTTTAGTTTTCTGCAATCTGCAGCAATTATGAAAGGCGCTTTGATGAATTATGTGAATGATTCTGCACCCATGCACCTTGCTTCCGCGATAAATGCACCCACAACTGCCATTTATTGCTCGACCCTGCCTGCTTTCGGGTTTGGGCCACTTTCAGATGATTCGGCCGTGGTTGAAGCAATTCCATCGCCCGAATGCAGACCATGTGGGTTGCACGGACGCCAAAAATGTCCGGAAGGTCATTTCAACTGTGCTGAAACGATTAAAACTGAACAATTAATTAACAGACTCAGGTTATGAATGAAGAATTTGATGCTGAAATAGACAGAACACTGAAAGTTCTGAAAGAAGGTGGTGTAATCCTTTACCCCACTGATA
>JBBQBC010000197.1:0-7569 GCA_038317155.1 Bacteroidales bacterium | reverse complement strand
TACCATTACTATAACTGTAGTCCCGGGTTCGTCCACATCAGGGCATCATTCTCAGGAATTTGCATTATCATCGGGTGAAATTATATCGGGCACTGCAGTAGGAACTGTTATTGTGGGCGGCCAGATACAGAATCGATCTTTATATTATTATTTTCCTGACACTTTGTTTAGCTCAGGTTTTGAGATTAACTCAATTACGGGTGAAATAACTATTGGTAATCCGGAAAATATATCTTTAGGGATAAATCAGGTCCGGATTCTGATAACTGATTCAATTAATCGAAATTCACTGATTGAGGGCACTATCACAGTGAACGTTAAAGATGAATCATATGATAAAACCACTCTAATAAGCACTGATCTTTCTTATATACCTTACGAGATAGAGGCTGTCTTATCACCCAACCCTTCACCGGATGGTATTTTCAGGCTCAACATTAAAGGTATTCTTACAACAACCCTGATTCAGGCATTTGATCTTTCCGGAAGGATGATTGCTTCTTTTATTCCTGAGTCCTCAAATAATATTATCATCGATCTTTCATCGCAGCCAAAAGGAACTTATATTCTGAAAGTTCAGAATGGTGGGAAATGGAAGTCGTTTAAGGCAATAATCAGTTAAGCGCTTCCTGAGTTTCTAGTTAGAGCAGCTGCTACCATTGGTAGTAGCTGTTTTTTTGCTAAAATGATGTTTATAAAATGGATCTTGTGAGTAGAGGTTAAGCATATTCCTGAGCACAACTTTATTCAAAAGCCGCTTTTAACTGTTCCAATGCCTTCATAAGGGTTTGGCGTGGACAGGCAAGATTCATCCGCATATAGCCTTCACCTCCGGGACCGAATTGGATGCCTTCATTCAGGCCAAGGCCTGCTTTCTCGATCATAAATTTTTTTAACTCCGGATTTGACATGCCGGTGCCGCTGAAATCGAGCCAGACCATATAGGTAGCTTCAGGTCGGATTACCTTGATTTGTGGCAGGTGATTTTCGGTAAATTCAGTTAATATTTGTATGTTGCCATTGATATAATCAAGCAATTGCTCCAGCCACTCATCGCCAAGGGTATAGGCAGCTTCTGAAGCTACATTGCCAAAAAGGTTACCCATCCCAATGTGTAAGGCATCCAGCACACGGAGAAATTTTTTTCTCAATACCGGATTACTTGTAATTACCGATGCGGTGGCCATGCCGGCCATGTTAAAGGTTTTGCTTGGCGCCATCATAATGATGGTTTGGGCAGCAATTTCGGGGGAAATCGATGCCAGCACCGTGTGTTTGTATCCCCGATTCACCAAATCACAGTGAATTTCATCAGAAACGATCAGTACATTATACTTCAGGCAGATTGCAGCCATTTGCTCCAGTTCTTCCTTTGTCCATGCATTGCCGGCAGGGTTATGGGGGTTGCTGAGAATAAGCATCCCTGCTCCATCACGGCAGAGCTTTTCCAGGTTATCAAAATCCATCCGGTAACGGCCATTTTCCATAATCAACTGATTGTAAACAAGTTTCCGGCCATGCTTTGTTACAGCATCGAAAAACGGAAAGTACACCGGTGGTTGAATTATAATTTGGTCCCGCCGTTTGGTGAATGCCAATACTGCCATATTTACAGCCGGCACAATACCGGGCGAAAATGTTATCCAATCCTTTTGGATTTCCCAGTTATGGCGTCGTTTCAGCCAGTTGATCAGCGAAGTAAAATAGGAATCAGGTCTGATTGAATACCCAAGTATCTCATGTTTGGCTCTTTCGCGGATAGCATTCAATATAAAGTCCGGGGTACGGAAATCCATATCAGCCACCCACATGGGGATGACATGATCTGTTCCAAAGATAAGTTGACACAGGTCGTATTTTACACAGTCGGTGTTGCTGCGGTCGATGACTTCATCAAAGTTGTATTGCATAAAATTTGCAGGAATGGGTTTTTAAGGCGCTAAAATAACCATTCCGGCAATAGGAAAATGAAAACGAGCTATTTTGATTCAAGCCGTTCATTCCGTTTTGTAAGTTGACACCGAAACGTTTTTTTATAAAACTGCCAGTTTCTTTTTGAAAGTCTTTAGCTTTGCATTGGCAAAAACGATCTGCCCCGCAACCTGATATGCCCGATCAATTTATACTGGCCTGTATTCTTAAACCTGCCATCCCGTTTGGTTTTACCTTGTTTCCATACAGTTGTATTCAGGGTGAAAGCAATTACCTGGTAGTTCAGGAACGGATATCGAAGTTAAACATGGGAAAATACAAATTCACCCATGATCTGCTGTCAGAAATGGTTGAATTGTCAGTTTCTGTTGAGCCTGCTGCCTTGGTTTCGAAGTTTTCCAAAAAGAAAATATCACCCGGCTTATTCTTTAAACAATCAGACAAAGCCTTACTTGAGCAGGTCGTCAGGCCTTATTTTGATAAAGCCATCTTCCGTATCGCAAGGCTGATGCAACAATACAATATCCCGTTTTATCACGAGAAATCCCTGCCCAACCTGTATCCTGAAGATCTGATTACGGTGAATGCAGCAGATGCAACTGCCCGGCTCAGGTTTAAACGATCTGAAAGTGGAACAATTTATACTTTTGAGGCATTCCTGGGCAAGAATAAGGTGAACCTGCAACACCGTGAAAATATTATTCTGAGCCATAGTCCCTGTGTTTATATTACAGAGAAACAATTGTTTACATTTGATCAATCGATTAATGGGAAACTACTCGGACCTTTCCTGAAAAAGGAATCCATTGAAATTCCTCCCCGGGTCGAAACAAAATACTTCAGCACATTTATACGTAAAATAGTCGGCCGTTGTGAAATAGAAGCTGAGGGTTTTGAAGTCAGAAATGTTAAAATAGAGCCAGAAGCATTACTATCAGTCGAAAACGATTGGCAGGGAAACCCATCTCTGGTGCTGAACTTTCGCTATGGTGAAAAGATACTTCCGGCCAACCATTCTCAGAAAACTTTTATTTCGCTCGAAGCCGGAAGCGACGGATTTGTATTTACCCGTTTCGGCAGGAATATGGCTGTGGAAGCTGATAAAGCCAAACGTTTGAAATTAATGGGATTGACGCAATTTGAAGCCCTTTTCAGGCTGAATGATAATAACCGCAGTGGTTCTGTTTATGCATTGATTGAATGGTTGACAGAGCATTTGACAGTTCTTGGTCAGGAAGGGTTTTTTATTCACCAACCCGAAGAGGTTCGTTATGCATTGATCAAAGTAAACCTGAGCATAAGCAGCAAATCTGAGCAAGACTGGTTTGACCTGAATGCAGTGGTTAAGGCAGGGGAATATGAAATTCCGTTTATCCATTTCAGGGACCATATACTCTCTCATTCCAGGGAATTTATTTTGCCTTCGGGCGAGGTGTTTCTGATACCCGAAGAATGGTTCTCCACCTATTATGATGTGATGGCTCTTTCGGAAAATAAGAATGGCATCACACGCATCCGTAAGCATCATTTCATGTTGTTAAAGGCCTTTCAGTTGCCTGATTTCGAACTCATTGCGGAAAAGTTGAGTAACAATGCCATACCGATTCCAAAAATAAAAGATACGACTCTCCGCCCTTACCAGGCTTTTGGGTATTATCGCCTGCGCAAATTGTTCAGCATGGGTTTCGGAGCAATTCTGGCCGATGATATGGGCCTGGGTAAAACGCTTCAGACGATTGCATTGCTGCTTTCATACTACACGGATGCAGAAAATGAAATAAACCTACCCGATATTGAAGTCGTTTCGGAAACTGGAAATGGAGTGCAACTTGACCTGTTTTCGCAACCTCCACCCGAATCCGTGGAATCGCCGCAGATAAAGAAAAACCTTCCCGGTCAAAGTTCGAAATTGCCTTGTAGTCTGGTGGTTATGCCTACCTCGCTTATTCATAACTGGATACATGAATTAAAAAGGTTTGCTCCGCAATTGAAAGTGTACAATTATACCGGGCCTGCGCGTTCATTGTCTCATGGGGTATTGGCGAAGCACCAGATAATCCTCACTACTTATGGCACTTTGAGAAACGACATTGACAAACTGTTAAAGATCCAATTTTTTACTGTGGTACTCGATGAAAGCCAGCAGATCAGGAATTCAGCCTCATTGGTTGCCAAAGCAGCATTCAGGCTTAAGTGTGAGCACCGTTTGGCGCTCAGTGGAACTCCGGTAGAAAATAGCCTGAGTGACCTCTGGTCGCAGATGAACTTTGTAAATCCGGGTCTTTTGGGCAGTTTGACCGACTTTAACTGTTTATATCAAATACCGTTGACGAGGCAACCGGCAGATGAAAGTACCGGAAGGCTCCGGGAATTGATCGGACCATTTTTATTACGCAGGACAAAAGAAGAAGTTGCCCCTGAACTGCCTCCGGTGATCGAATCAATTGCATGGTGCTCGATGTCGGATGAGCAGATGGCTATTTATGAGACTGAAAAGTCAAAGATACGCAACGACATGCTCAGGATAATTCCGAATGCCGGGCTTTCCAGGTCAGTGCCGATGGTGTTGAAGGCCCTGATGCGACTCAGGCAGATAGCCTGCCATCCGGTGATGTTCGATCCTGCCTATCAGTCAGATAGTGGTAAGTTCGACGATGTAACCTCAAAGTTGGAAACCATTCTTTCGGAAAATCATAAAGTGCTTGTCTTCTCCTCATTTGTGAAACATCTTGCAATCTTTGAAACATGGTGTCGGGAAAAGGAGATACAGTATGCCCTGCTGACAGGAGCAACGGGAAAACGGGAGGAAGTGATTAACCGTTTTCGGAAAAGCACGGATGTCAGGCTATTTCTGATATCGTTGAAGGCTGGTGGTGTTGGCCTGAATCTGACCGAGGCAGACTATGTTTTTATACTTGACCCCTGGTGGAACCCTGCCGCCGAAATGCAGGCCATTAGCCGGGCACATCGGATAGGACAGGATAAAAGTGTATTTGTTTACCGGTTTATAAGCTCAGGTTCCATTGAGGAAAAAATTATGCGCCTTCAGGAACGAAAAAGCAATCTGGCTGAGGCAATTGTGCGCTCCGATTCAGCCATGGCTGGTATGAGTGGAGAAGAGATAATGGATTTGTTTGCCTGATTTTCATTGGTATAAACCAAAGAGTTGTCAGTTCATTTTGAAATGTTTATTTCTTTTTATAGAGAAACCACCAACTTTAAAAAGTAATTTTGCCAACCGGAAAATCTTCACATTTCTCATAGGATTCTTTGTCTGAATGCAGCCTGATTATCTTGCAGATTTGATTTTTTGCTTACGGATTTTATTCAGAAAACTAAACACAGACAACTGCAGCGAAAATTTTCAACTTAAAACAAATTCCCATGCCTGAAAAAAAGAAAGAACATCCAAAAATCAAGAGCAGGTTGCACCCGCGTAACCGGCATCGGGAGCGATATGATTTTAAGCAACTGGTTGAGTGTTGTCCGGAATTGGCTGATTTTGTTGTAATGAACATTTACAACGATGAATCGATCGATTTTTCCGACCCGGCAGCGGTAAAAATGCTGAATATGGCATTGTTGAAACACTATTACGATCTGGAATACTGGGATATCCCGGAGGGCTATTTGTGTCCGCCCATTCCCGGACGGGCAGACTATATTCATCATATTGCAGATTTTTTATGTAGTAAAAACTTTGGAAAATTTCCGATGGGTAGTGGGATAAAATGTCTTGACATTGGTGTTGGGGCAAATTGCGTTTATCCGATCATTGGGAACAAAGAATATGGCTGGTCATTTATTGGGTCTGATACCGATCCTGTTGCGCTTGAATCTGCCGGTAAAATCGTTGAACTGAATCCTGTTTTAAAAGGTAAGATTGAATTGAGATTACAAACGGATCCGAAAGAAACTTTCTACAGAATTATTCAAAAAGACGAAATCATCGATTTGTCTGTTTGTAATCCTCCTTTTCACAGCTCTCTGGAAGAAGCCCAATCCGGAACGCTTCGCAAACTGAACAATCTGGGTACGAAGAAAGTCACTGAGCCAATCCGCAACTTTGGCGGTCAGCCGGGTGAACTCTGGTGCGAAGGGGGAGAAGGGAGATTCGTCAGGGATATGATTCATCAGAGCAGGCAGTTTTCAACATCCTGTTTATGGTTTTCCACCCTTGTTTCAAAACAGACAATCCTTCAAAGTGCCTTAAAATCGCTTGATAAGGCAGGTGTCGCTGAAATGAAAACCATACCGATGGGCCAGGGTAATAAGGCCAGCCGGATGGTTGTCTGGACCTTTCATACGCCAGAGCAACAGAAAAAGTGGATGGATGCAAGGTGGAAAGAGATAGTATAAAATAAGGCAGGCCGGATCCTATCTTTACATTGGAAATTCTACTTTTTACTTTTTACTTTTTACTTTTTATTTTTTTTACTTTTTACTTTTTACTTATTATTGTCACCAGGGGATTCACTCTGACTTTCCTGCCAGCAAAGTAAAGTAGAAGGAGGAGCCTTTTCCTTCCTCGCTCTCTACCCATATTTCACCATTATTTTTATCTAAAATATCTTTTACCAGCAACAATCCGATGCCTCCTCCCTTGTTTTTTTTTCTTGGAGTTAAAAGTGAGGTCATTTGTGGTGTAAAAAGTTTTTCTGTCAAATCTTTAGACATGCCAATTCCGGTGTCAGTTACTTCGGTTTCAACTTTATCGCCTGTATTTTTCGCTGTAACGGTTATTTTACCACCGGCCGGAGTATGTTTTATCGCATTTGAAACAATGTTCTGCAGGATTGAAAGCACCATTTTCCCATCAGCAAACACTATGAAGTCCTTTTTTACATCGTTAATAAGTTGAATATGATTACTAGCAGCAACTTCCTTTAATGTTTCAAAAACTTTCGAAATTGATTGGGCAAGAACGGTATTTTCAGGAGAGAATGCTTCGGACGCATACTTAATTCTACCCCACTCCAATAAGTTGTCAAGCATACTCAATTCTTTGTTTGATTCATTGAGGAGCAATGCATGCAGATGTTTGACCTCGCTTTGTTTCAGATCTTCAAAATCGGTGTTTAGCAATTCTGCAATTCCAATAATTCCGGCCAGCGGGCTTCTTAGGTCATGCGATAATATTGCCAGAACACTGTCTTTATGTGTATTTATTTCTTCCAGGTCCTTTACATCAGTTTTCGCAATCCTCAGCTCTTTACCCCGCTTTTTTTTCTCCCTGATCTGAAAAGCCAATTCTGTATTTGCATTTTCGAGTTCTTCATTTTTCTCTTCCAGTTGTCTTGTCCGTAAAATCAGTTTTTTCTGATATTCAATTTGTTTGGTAAGGTCAGTAATTATAACACTGATAAACGGCTTACTGTCAAGTGTCATAGCAGTTAAGGACATCAGTGTATGTATCTTTTTTCCATTGCCTGAATGCACGATTATTTCATCGTTTACAGGATGAGACTTACATTGTGAGATCAATTTTTCAGTATTTTCTTTTGAAGAATCATCAATATAATCTATAAGATATGTTCCAAATACTTTTTCTAATGGCAGGTTTACCATGAGGGCAAAATAGGCATTGCAGTATAAAATAATACCGTCCTCACTCAGCATCAGTGCTCCTTCATGCAT
>JBBQBC010000196.1:0-7575 GCA_038317155.1 Bacteroidales bacterium | reverse complement strand
ATCCAAAAAACAAAATGAGATCAGAGACTTTAAAAAAGGCTTTGTTTCAATCATGATTCCTATAGTGATAATCACCCTCTTAATCCTGCCTGCCAATTTCTCAACAGCAGCCCTGATATTTACGACCTGCCTGGTGCTGATGTTTGTCGGGAGGGTTAGATTCCGCTACATTGCAATACTGGTTGGGGTAGGCATAGCCTGTTTGGCATTATTGATTGTTGTTGCCATGAATTCGCCCAAATTAGGCGGTCGTATAGGCACCTGGCAAAACCGTCTAGAAAACTACAAAAGTGGCGAAAGCGAGGCCAACTTCCAGGTTGAGCAAGCTAAAATTGCGATTGCCACCGGAGGAATAACCGGAAAAATGCCCGGAAATTCAACACAAAAAAACTTTCTGCCCCACCCTTACTCCGATTTCATTTATGCCATCATCATTGAAGAATACGGTATTATCGGAGGAACCATTGTTGTATTGCTATACCTGATATTGTTTTACAGGGCAATAAAAATCGTTATAAAAAGTCCACGGACTTTCCCGGCATTCCTGACTTTTGGGGTTTCCTTCAGCCTGGTGTTTCAGGCCATGGTGAACATGATGGTTGCCGTGAATTTACTGCCAGTTACCGGACAAACACTCCCGCTGATCAGTATGGGAGGAACTTCCATCTGGTTTACCAGCATAGCTATTGGAATAATATTGAGCGTAAGCCGCGAAATAGAAGAGGTACAGGAAAAAGAAACCACAACTCAAAATACAGAACTTGCACATGCCTGAGCTAGGAATCATCATAAGCGGAGGTGGAACCGGGGGACATATCTTCCCCGCCATTGCCATTGCCGATGCCCTTATGCAGGCCGAGCCTTCAGCCAGAATACTATTCGTAGGTTCTGAAGGACGCATGGAAATGGAAAAGGTTCCGGCTGCAGGTTATAACATAGAAGGGCTTTGGATTAGCGGGTTCCAGCGTAGTTTTACCCTTAAAAATCTGCTGATTCCTTTTAAAATTATCCACAGTAGCCTGAAAGCGAGAAAAATTATCAGGCAATTCAGGCCGGATGCAGCGGTGGGCGTTGGAGGCTATGCCAGTGGCCCAACGATCAGTGCAGCAGAAGCCATGGGCATTCCGGTAATACTACAGGAACAAAACTCATATCCCGGCATTACCAACAAAATGTTGGCCCCGAAAGCCAAAAAGATTTGTGTAGCTTACAGCGGTATGGAAAAATATTTTCCAGCCAATAAAATTATCCTTACCGGGAATCCGGTCAGGAAAGATATTGCCAATCAAAAAGACCTGCACGACGAAGCAATCCGATTCTTCGGACTTGATCCGGCAAAGCCCGTAGTTCTTGCTGTCGGCGGAAGCCTGGGAGCACGTACCATCAACATTAGCCTTCACAACGGCCTTAAAGAACTATCAAACAACAACATACAACTTATTTGGCAAACCGGAAGGTTTTATTCTACTATAGCTGAGGAGGCCGTGGTACCTTATGAAAACAAGGGCATCAAGCAAATGACCTTCATATCACGAATGGACCTGGCTTATGCTGCTGCCGATGTCGTTATCAGTCGGGCCGGTGCAATTGCCATTTCAGAGCTTTGCATTACCGGAAAACCCAGCATTCTGGTCCCTTCACCCAATGTTGCAGAAGACCATCAGACTAAAAATGCCATGGCGCTGGTTTCACAACATGCTGCAGTATTGGTGAAAGACGCGGAAGCTCAGCAGAGCCTTGTCAGAGAAACCATTTCGCTGGTTAATGACATGGAGAGAATGCAACAGTTAAGCCATAACATCGCGCGCATGGCGCAGCATGAATCAGCGCAGCGGATTGCCGGCATAATTCTCGAATGCATCAAAGCCTACAGAAAGGATAAACAGTGAACATAGAAAATTTGAAATTGGTCTATTTCCTGGGCATCGGAGGCATTGGTATGAGTGCATTGGCCCGCTATCTGCAAAAATCAGGGGTAAATGTTCACGGCTATGATAAAACAAGTACGCCAATGACACTTGAGCTGGAAGCAGCAGGTATGACCATTCATTACGACGACCGCCCCGATCTGATTCCGGCCGAAACAGATCTTGTGGTTTACACACCGGCAGTACCGGCTGATCTTGGTGAATTCAGGCAGAGCAAGAAAAAGGGTTACAGAATGCTGAAAAGATCGGAACTGTTGGGCGAGATTACTGCCGACAAGATCACGCTCGCCGTTGCAGGAACTCACGGAAAAACTACCGTTAGCACGATGCTTTCGCACATTCTTTACCCGGGCAAAAATGGTTGCACATCCTTTTTAGGGGGCATCGCCAAAAATTATAATTCAAATCTGCTGCTGAATCCTGAGAGCCGGTTTATGGTGGCCGAAGCCGATGAATTTGATCGTTCTTTCCTGAAGCTCTTCCCCTGGCTGGCCATTATAACCTCCGCGGATGCAGATCATCTCGACATATATGGCGACCATCAGCATCTCATAGATTCCTTTGGAGATTTCACCGCCAACATCTCCGAAAACGGATTCCTTCTGGTTAAAAAAGACGTCAACATTCCTTTGAAAACAAAGGCTGGTGTAAAGGTGTTTACATATTCGGTTTCCGAAGATTCGGACTTCAGAGCGGTCAATCTGAGACTTATAGAAGGAAGTTATCTTTTTGATTTAAGAACACCGGGTGAAACCGTTACCGGATTAAAACCAGGACTACCGGGCCTATTCAATGTTGAGAACAGCATCGCTGCGGCTTCTGCTGCCTGGCTCAGTGGAAGTCAGTCTGATGAAATAAGGCTGGGGATTAATACGTTTCAGGGAGTAAAACGCCGATTTGATCACCGGATTAGCCGTCCAGGATTCCTCTATATTGACGACTATGCGCACCATCCTGAAGAATTGAAGGCGTGCATCAGTTCCGTCAGGGCTTTATACCCGCACCGACATATAACCGGAATCTTCCAGCCTCATCTTTACACCCGGACGCGTGATTTTGCCGAAGATTTTGCCAGAAGTCTTTCATTGCTCGACAGGGTAATACTGCTTGAAATTTATCCGGCAAGGGAACTCCCTATCGAAGGCGTTTCATCGGCTATGCTGTTGGATAAAATTCAGGTTGCTGACAAACATCTCTGCTCAAAACAGGATGTACTCAAACTGCTTTTGGAAGTTAAGCCCGATATACTGCTCACCTTAGGGGCAGGCGACATTGACCAATTGGTACCTGAAATCGAGAAATTATTCACCAAAGAGCAGGTACTATGAAAAGAATTCTCACGATTGCTTTCTGGATTATCATAGTAGCCGGTGTAGGCAGCTTATTCATTTTTGCCAATAAAAAGCAGGATAAGCTGATCTGCCCGAAATTTCAAATCGATGTTATTTATGACAATGCCCCGGTTCTGGTTACCCAGGGTAATATCCGTCAGCAGCTTACTCAAAATAAAATCAAAATCAGGGGGCAGGAGATCGGAGCCATCGAGGTGGAGAAAATTCAGCAACTACTCAATGACAATCCATTTATCAGGACGGCTTCGGTGGCAATAGGCGTTAATGGGGTGGTTAAGGCCACTGTCAGACAACGAAATCCGGTGGTTAGGGTAATGGATAAGAAGGGCACACAATTTTACATTGATGAGCAGGGATACCTGATGCCGTTGAGTGAAGAATTCCCCGCAAGGGTAATTATTGCAAGCGGGAATATAGCACCAATCGGCAAAATCAGTAAGAAAACAGCTAAGGAGAGCCAACAACTTCAGTACAAAAAGCTCCCGGCCGACCTTCAGAAAATCTTTATTACATCGATGGCCATCAGGCAGGATCTTTTCAGCAACTCCCTGATTGAACAGCTTCTGCTGAACGAATCAGATGAAATCGAACTATTTCCGAAAATCGGGCAGCAAACAATTATACTGGGTGATACCAGCGTCTTAACTGAAAAGCTGAAAAATCTGAAAATTTTCTATACCGATGGCATGAAAAAAACCGGTTGGAATACTTACAAATCAATAAATCTTAAATTCCGGAATCAAGTTGTATGCACAAAAACAAAATAAAATGGCAACTTCAGAAATAATCGTAGGTCTTGATATAGGCACGACAAAGATTGCAGCCATCGTAGGCCGTCGCAATGAAAACAATAAAATTGAGATACTGGGTTTCGGCAAAACCGAATCCATCGGTGTGAAGAGAGGTGTGGTATCAAACATTGAAGATACGGTTCAAAGCATTAGAGTCGCTATTAAGGAAGCCGAAGCGGGTTCCGACTCCGACATTGCTACCGTAAATGTAGGTATCGCCGGACAGCATATAAAAAGTATACAGTACCGTGGTTCCGTTATCCGACCCAATGCAGAGATTGAGATCACCCAGGCTGATATCGACGGGCTCAGCGAGAACATGTACAAGCTTGCCATGAACCCGGGTGAAGATATCATCGATGTTATTCCACAGGAGTACACGGTTGATGGGGAGTCGGGCATAAAACAGCCCAAAGGCATGTTGGGTCACCAACTTGAGGCCAATTTCCATATCATAACCGGCCAGACAATGGCAGCCAAAAACATTTTCAAGTGCGTTAAAAAAGCCAATCTTGAAGTCGATTCGCTTTTGCTCGAACCACTTGCATCTGCTGAAGCTGTGCTAAGCGAGGAAGAAAAAGAGGCAGGTGTCGTATTGGTTGATATCGGTGGCGGAACAACAGATATAGCCATTTTTCAGGATGGCATCATCCGGCATACGGCCGTCATTCCTTTCGGAGGCGACGTCATTACGGAAGATATAAAGGAAGGCTGCACCATCATAAAAAAACATGCCGAAGATCTGAAGGTAAAGTTTGGCTCTGCTCTCGCCAGCGAAAACCGTGATGAGGAAATTGTGGCCATACCAGGTCTTCGTGGTCGTCCGCCCAAGGAGATCACCCTGAAAAATCTTGCCAGCATTATTCAGGCTAGAATGGAAGAAATTATTGAGCACATTTACTTCGAAATAAAAAATTCCGGGTATGAAAAAAAGTTAATTGCCGGTATCGTGCTGACTGGTGGTGGTGCACAACTTAAACACATAACCCAGTTAACAGAGTTTATTACGGGTATGGATACCCGTATCGGGTACCCGAATGAGCACCTTGCACCGGGTGTTCCCGAAGAGATGGCCAGCCCCATGTATGCAACAGGTATTGGACTGGTAATCATCGGCTTGCAACGGTTTGAAAAGGAGCAGATGAAATCTGAAAAGCCAACTGCAAAGCCCAAAAAACCGGCAAGATTATCCTTCTTTGATGGCATAAAAAAGTTCTTCGAAGAGGATGGGGAAAGTTAAGATATTAACAATATGCCTGTTGATAAAACACTAAAGAAAAGGGGTTGCAAACATTAATAATAACTTAATTTAGGAGATCAAAAATATGCCAGATATGCTCAAATTCGACTTGCCAAAAAACCAGTCGTCCATCATAAAAGTAATCGGTGTCGGAGGCGGAGGAAGCAATGCCGTAACGCACATGTTTAAACAGGGAATCCGTGGAGTTGACTTTCTGATCTGCAACACCGACTGCCAGGCGCTCGACACAAGTCCTGTACCTGTTAAGGTTCAACTTGGCGACAAAGGCCTGGGCGCAGGCTCAATACCTTCTGTCGGTAAAGAAGCTGCAACTAAGAACCTGGACGAAATAAGAAAAATACTCGAGTCGAACACTAAGATGGTGTTTATTACTGCCGGTATGGGTGGTGGTACCGGAACCGGTGCAGCTCCCGTTATCGCTGCACTTGCCAAAGAGCTGGGTATCCTTACCGTGGGTATTGTTACGCTTCCATTCTCATTCGAAGGACGTAAACGTATTCAGCAGGCCCGTGCCGGAATAGACGAGCTTCGCAAATCAGTTGACACACTGCTGATTATCTGCAATGATAAGCTCCGCGAACTTGAAGGCGACCTTAAACTCTCCGATGCCTTCAGCAAAGCCGATGACATTCTCACGGTTGCCGCCAAAGGAATTGCAGAAATTATAACCGTAACCGGTTACATTAACGTTGATTTTGAAGACGTTAAAACAGTAATGAAAGACAGTGGTAAAGCTATCATGGGTTCTGGTGTTGCCGAAGGCGAAAACCGGGCACTGGAGGCTGTTCAGTTAGCCATGACCTCTCCCCTGCTCGACGATGCCAACATCAGGGGGGCCAGCAATATTCTGTTGTATATTTCATCAGGAACAGCAGAAATTACCCTGGATGAAGTGATGGAAATAACCGATTATATTCAGCATGAAGCCGGTTCCGGCGCAGATATTATCTGGGGAAATGGGACGGATGAAACATTGGGTAACAAGATCAGCATTACCCTTATTGCCACCGGGTTCGATTCCAAATTAAAGGATTTACCCGAAGCGCAAAGGCCTGAAGTGATTATTTATCCTTTGAATTCTCCAAAACCCGAACCAACGCCAAAACCTACAGAACCCACAAGGCCCGATCCAGCTCCCCTGGAAGAGATCAGACTGGTAAATAAGTTCCCCGAAGAAGAAAAAATGGATTTGAGCAGTAAGGTTGAAGAAAATGCTGAACCTCAGCGTACTTTTACTTTCGAAATCCAGTCTTCTCCATCCGATAGAACTGTTTCTGAGGCTAATGACAAACCAGTTGATGGCTTTGTTTATTCTCCGGTAAGTCCTGCACGACACCCTGAACCGGGATTTGACTTTCTTCGTGATTACCGTTCCGAGCCGCAGAAATTAAGCGAAGATGAAGAGGAATCGCTGAAGCAGGAGGACCGGGCCAGCGCACGCCTCGCCAAATTTAAAGAAATCAGCATCAAAGTCAACACACCTGAAGGACTTGCCGAACTTGAGCATCAACCGGCATATCTCCGCAGAAATGTTGAACTGCATGAAACGCCTCCTTCCGACAGTTCGGAAGTGTCGCGATACACCCTTACAAAAACAGATAGTAAGTCGATTGAGATGAGGCAGAATAATTCATTCTTACACGATAAGGCTGACTAAGGTCAAGTAAAAAGTAAAAATTAAAAAGTCTAAAGCCTGCCCGACTGACCAAACAAGTTGACGTCTATTTCCAATATGGCCGGTCAGGCGGGTAAAAAGTAAAAAGCCTGCCCGACTGACCAAACAAGTTGACATTCATTTCCAATTTGGCCGGTCAGGCGGGTTGAGATCCGATTATTGAATGAATCTTTTTCATTCAATACATCATTTTACAGTTGACATAACACCAATACCAGATTCTTTAATGAGCCTGACAGAACGAATAAACGAAGACATCAAAAAAGCAATGCTCGCCCGAGAAAAGGATAAGCTTGAAGCGCTGCGTGCAGTGAAATCGGCCTTGCTGCTTGCGATGACCAGCGAAGGAGGTGGCGAAATAACCGAAGAAATTGAGATTAAGCTGCTTCAGAAACTTGTAAAACAACGTCGTGAAAGTGCTTTGATTTACGAGGGACAAAATCGCGCAGATCTGGCTGGTACTGAAAAATTTCAGGCAGACATCATTTCAGCCTACCTGCCTTCGCAATTAAGCCCCGAAGAGTTAAAAGCACTGATTAAAAAGAGTATTGAAGATACCGGCGCAGTG
>JBBQBC010000195.1:0-7577 GCA_038317155.1 Bacteroidales bacterium | reverse complement strand
TGTCGGTGGGCGGCATGTTGGGTTTGGTGATGGCATATATCGTAGCAAGGACGATGGTACTACGTGGGAAAATATGGGGCTGAAAGAATCTCAGCACATCTCGAAGATTATTGTTCATCCTAAAATTTCTGACATTATCTGGGTAGCAGCGCAAGGTCCTTTATGGAGCAAAGGCGGCGACCGCGGACTGTTTAAAACAACCGATGGTGGTAAAACCTGGAAGAAATCACTTGGCGACAATGAATGGACAGGTGCAACTGATATTGTGATTGATCCGCGCAATCCGGATCAGTTATACGCAGCCACCTGGCAGCGTGGCCGCACCGTGGCTGCGTATATGGGTGGAGGTCCGGGGACAGCCATTTACAGTTCACAAAATGGAGGAGAAACCTGGGATAAGCTGAAATCTGGTCTGCCAACCGGGAACCTGGGAAAAATAGGGCTGGCAATTTCCCCCCAGCAACCCGATGTAATTTATGCAGCCATCGAAACTGAGCGCCGTCATGGCGGAATATATCGTTCTGCCAACAGGGGTGCTTCGTGGGAAAAGCGCTCTGATGTCGTTGCCGGAGCTACCGGCCCGCACTACTACCAGGAATTGTATGCCTCGCCTCATCAATTTGACCGCATCTACCTGGTTGATGTCCGCATACAGGTTTCAGATGACGGTGGAAAAAATTTCCGTCGCATAAAGGAAGAAAGTAAACACTCTGATAATCATGTAATTATTTTCAGGAAAGAAGATCCGGATTATCTGATGGCTGGCACTGATGGTGGACTGTACGAAAGTTTCGATCTGGCTGAGAACTGGAGATTCGTTGCAAATCTGCCAGTAACACAATTCTTTAAAATTGCCCTTGACGATGCTTTGCCTTTCTATAATATTTATGGTGGTACCCAGGATAATAATACGCAGGGCGGGCCATCCCGGACTGATAATGTACATGGAATCAGCAATGCCGACTGGTTTATTACTTTATTTGCTGACGGTTATCAGCCAGCCACAGAACCCGGAAATCCCGATATTATTTATTCTGAATGGCAGGAAGGTGGCTTAACAAGGATAGACAGGACCACAGGAGAGATTCTAGATATTCAGCCCCAACCCGGTAAAGGTGAAAGCTATGAAAGATTTAACTGGGATTCGCCCATCCTGGTGAGCCCTCATTCATCCACACGTTTGTATTTTGCTTCACAGCGTATCTGGAAATCTGATAACCGCGGCGATAGCTGGACCGCCATTTCGGGCGATCTTACCCGCAACCAGGATCGGATGAAAATGCCGGTTATGGATAAAAACTGGAGTTGGGATTCACCCTGGGATTTTGAAGCTATGTCGAACTTTAATACCATAACCTCGCTGGCAGAATCGCCCATGAAGGAAGGGATTTTGTATGCGGGAACCGATGATGGCCTGATACAGATATCGGAAGATGGCGGGAAAAACTGGCGAAAGGCTGAAATTACTACTTTGCCTGGTGTCCCGGCCGGTGCTTTTATCAATGACATTAAGGCTGATCTTTTTGATCCCAATACTGTATATATTGCCCTCGATAACCATAAACAGGGTGATTTTAAACCATACCTGTTTAAAAGTTCCGATCTGGGTAAAACCTGGACTTCACTTAAAGGTAATTTACCCGACCGTAACCTCGTCTGGCGACTGGTTCAGGACCATGTAAACCGGAACCTTATGTTTGCAGGTACTGAATATGGTATTTATTTTACCATCGATGGGGGACAGGCCTGGACAAAACTCAGTGGCGGACTTCCGACCATTCCATTCCGTGACCTTGCGATACAAAAAAGGGAAAATGATCTGGTGGCAGCTTCTTTCGGACGTGGAATATTTATTCTTGACGATTATAGTCTGCTTAGGCAAATTACTCCGGCTCAGTTAAAGCAGGAAGCTACGCTTTTCCCAACCAGGAAAGCACGCTGGTACATTCAACGCCCTGTGCTGGATATGAGTGGCAAAGGCTCACAGGGTGCGTCTTATTTTATGGCTCCAAATCCGCCATTCGGTGCTGTATTCAGCTACTTTTTGTCCGAAGGCTATCAGACCTTGAAAGAGAAGAGGCAGAAGACGGAAAAAGAACTGGAAAAGAAAAAAGAGACTGTGACCTTCCCTGGCTGGGATAAAGTTGAGGCCGAGCATTTTCAGGACAAGCCCAAAATTTGGCTTACTGTCAGGGACAAGGATGGAAAAGTGGTACGTCGCCTGGAAGGGCCGGTTGATAAAGGATTTCACAGAATAGCCTGGGATTTACGCTATCCATTGGTAAAGTCAGTTCTACTTAAAGATAAACCCACTGAAGAGGACGAAACTGCTCCTTCAGGATTGCTGGCTGCACCAGGTATTTATACGGTTTCATTGTCTAAAGAAGTGGATGGGTCTGTTATTTCCTTGTCGGATGAAATGCAGTTTGAGGTGGTAAAATTGAAGGAAGGCGCACTAAAAGCCCCAACTCCCGATGTTGCTGATGCCTTTTTGAAGGATATTGATGAGCTGACCAGGGAAATTTCTATGGTATCTATTACGATTGAAAATACCTTGAAGAAGCTAAGTACAATTAAAAAATCTATGAACCTGGTCCCGAATAACCCTGGTGAACTTGATTCCCGCTTATCGCAGATTATAAAAGAATTGCAGACGGTAAACGAGGCTATGGCCGGAAAAGCGACCAAATCGGAAATCGGTGAAAAAGATAACCCCACGATAAACAGCCGCTTTTACCAGGTTCTATCAGGAACCACTTATTCAACATACGGGCCTACCGAAACGCAAAGGCAGAATATGCAGATTGTAAAAGATGAGTTCAAGGAACTTTCCGGGCAGATCGATCTTCTACTAAGCACGAAGATACCTGATTTTGAGAAAGACTATCTGCAGGCAGGTGGCCCGTGGGTAGAAGGCATGAAAGTACCATAGCTTTGCTCAGATTGGATTGGTCTGACGAGATTCTTGATGAACTAAGGTAGGGCTTGCTGAAAAATATCTATATACTTCAAAATAAAACTACTACATGGTGAAAAAGAGAATCAGGTGCATGGAAATAGGGCAATAACATCAAAAAACCGTGCATCTGGTTAGTGAATTACACCGCTTTTTATCAGTCTAAGCCACAGAGTGGCGAAACATTGGTAGTAAATCGCAGAATAAGAGGATTTTAAGGTGCAGAGCACCGTAACGTAAATGAGTATCGGCTTTTTTGAGTTTTTCAGCAGACCCTAAGGCAAAAACCTTGACAATTCAGTCTGAAATTTACTGTGAAATGTGAAGATCAAAGTTTCTCCGGATATTCAGTTTCGAAACGTTTGTTCAGGTAATCGCACCCATGATTAAACATCGGATTGAAATTATCCTCTTTGGTAATCCGAAGCATCAGCTTGCTGCTGGTGCAGAATTTAGGCAACAATGAAACCACCTCCAGGGTGACATCGTCAACCGTTTCGAAAGGCTCGTAACCAAACCGGTTAAGGAGGGTGTCGAGTTGCTTCCATGAAACTACCTCAACGGGCGATTGCATTCTGCGGTCAATTTTCTGAATAACCCGCTGGGTATTGGTGTATGTTCCTCCTGTTTCGAATGCCATCGTGGAAGGCATTATCAGGTTGGCCATCGCGGCAGTTTCCGTAAGAAAGAAGTCCTGAACCATAATGAAATCTTTGCCGGTGAACATTTTTTCTGCCTCGTCACGGTTAACAGCACATCCTATGGGGTCTTCGCCGAAAATAAACAGTTGCCTGAAACTGCCTTTTCTCATGCCCTGCAAAGTACAGCCTTTTTCAGGTGGAAGTTCCTGAACGCCCCAGTTAAACTCAAAAGTTCCACGTTGAAAGGGGTCGTTCCAATCGGTAGCTCCGGGTCCGAGATTCGACATTGTGCCCATATCATGCAGGCCGTGTGCGTTGTTCTTTTCCTTGAGCAGAATCAGCCCGCTGCCTGCTTTGCCATGCTTCCCGGTAAGGCATGCAAGATTAAATATCTCAGCACAGGTATGACCCGAGAGTTTATTTTCGGAAAAGATGATAACTGCTTTCTTTTCAAGGTTGTAGTTAAGGGCAAAATGAATAACTGTTTCAGGACTTTCGACTCCGGCCGCTTCGATAAGCTCATTCCAGGATTCTTTCAGCAACTGCTCCCTATATTCGCTGAAATTGTCGATAAGATCCCTGATAAAATCGGCATTTTCGAGATTATTTGAAAGCAGGTAATGGATCACCGCCTTTATAAAATGATAATAAGACTTTATGTGCAGCACATTGTCTGAAGCCTGTCCATCCGTATCTTTATCACTGGTTGTCAATACTTCTGTTTTTAAACCATTTTTTAAACGGTTTTCCCTGATATATTCACCAACCATTGCATTGTTATTGATAATATCAGCACCGATAAGGTAAGCCTTCTTCGTTTCAACCAGCTCGGCAAAAGGCAGATTGGCACGTGATAGCTTCGTATAGTTCGATCCTCTGCCCAGGTAGTGAAAGCTGCCAATATTATTCGTTCTGACTCCGGCCCGGGCCAGTTTCTGAATAAGGTACTGCTCCTCATTGGTAAGACGGGCTCCGGCGAAAAAGGCCTTATCTTCAGCATTCCCCTTTTTTAGATTCTCTTCGATAAGCGCAAAGGCTTCGGACCAGGATATTGGTTTGAACTTATCCTTCACCTTCAGCAAAGGCTGGGTAATTCGCTGAGGATTGTTTATAAACCTGAATCCCTCCCGGCCGAATAAACAACTATACCCATCCGGATTTATTAGTCCGGAAACTCCACCTGTTCTTACGATCTCGCCATCATTATATTCAATTTCCAAAGTACAGCCAACTGAACAGTAAGGGCAGATGGTTTTAAAAATTTTATTTGCAGGGGAGATTTTTAAGTTTGATTCTTCCTGGGTCATGGCTTAGTTGGGTTATTTTATGAAGTAAACTGATACCCGGATTAATTGTTAGCAGCGTATTAAGGGAAAAAAATCAGCGCAGCATCAACCGGACTTTAATAACAGGCGGTAAAATTAGTAAATACTCAGTAATACGGGAGGTTCCTGCAGTTTGTAATTTAAACTGTGCTGTTTGAATTGCCTGTTACCTCAAAATCTGAATTGTCCGGGTCAGAGCAATCAATACCCTTTATAATGGATCCGGTAATTCACAATATTTATTTGGCGCGCCCAAGATACCGGTCAATAAACCAATGTGCCACGTAAATCAGTGGGGTAAGCACAATGGCAAGCGCAATCTTGTAGGTGTACTGCACCAGCCCGACCTGTAAAACCTGCTCCATGCTCCAATTACCGAGCAGGTAAAAAGCAATGAACAGGATTACAAAACTGTCGATTACCTGGGAGATCACCGTAGAACCAGTTGCCCGCAGCCATAATTTCTTGTGTCCGGTAATTTTTTTCAGAAACTGGAAGGTATAAGCGTCAATCATCTGACTGATCAGAAAAGCGGTGAGTGAACCAACGATGATGCCAAGTCCGGCCCTGAAAATACTGGAGTAGGCAAAGTCGATATTAAACGGATTGCCAGCCGGATCAGTGTGGTTGAGTTGTAGCCAGAAATCAGCCGGGGGAATTTCCGTTCCGGCCAGCACAATTAGAAATGACCAGGCGATCATCCCAGCGGTGATAAAGCTGATTTTCCGGACACCTTCGTGCCCAAAATATTCATTGATCAGGTCGGATACAAGAAAAACAACCGGCCAGATCACCACACCCACACTCAGATTGAAACTCAGGGTCTGTTTTCCGAAAAACGGGAGATTGGCAGGGCTGTAGCCCAGCAGTTTTTCGAGTGAGAATATTTTAACTCCGGCAAATTCTGCTACGAGCGCATTGGTCAGAAAAATGACCGCCAGCATCAGGTAAAGCTGCTGTTTTCGGTTCATTTTATTTTCAGCAATCATTTTCCGATTGAATTTGTATTTAAACAGCAAAAAAACAAACGACCGACTTAAAAGTTTAGACCGAAGCAGCCATATCGAAACAAAAACGGTTTTTTAACTCAATGCAACTATCAGGGCGCCGGTAATATAAGCAATCACCCACCAGGCATAAGCATACCGCGAATATAAATGCAGTTTTTTACTGACCGGAGCAGGCTCTTTTCCGGCAAGCCAGAGCTTCCATAACATCACAGCATCAACCAGCATAACCGCAAGTGCTGAGTATCCGATCAATCCGTGCATGGTTGCAAACGAATTGGCTGATCCGATTATCATACAAACTGTGGCTGTTATGTCTAAAATGACACCTGCAGTCAGAAAACCCAGTACAAAGGAATTGACCATTCTTTTTCTTTGTTCAGTAATAATCGCGATAGAATATGCAATCAAAGCAATATTTACAATGATAATACCGGCAATAAGGACAGGGTTCATGGATGGGAATGGTTAAATTGGTTGATATTAGCGGCAAAGAAACGTAATTTTTAAATATATCCGGCGCTGATTGTTTATCGTAATCCTCAAGAAGCTGGCAACGTTTTCTTTAGATTGTTTTGGGAGTCCGGCAGTTTAGATAATTCTGACGAAATGGTTTTTAAGGATGGAATTTTATAAGACAGGGGTAAATAGCTTAATTACATTGTAGTGAGTTGTTTCAGGTTTAACAATGAATTTTCAGGCTAAATTTATTTGACTTTAAACACTTACTGACATTATTCTTTTTCAATCATCCGATCAATCATTGTTTTAAACCCAGGAAGCAATTCTGTGATAGTCTTATAAACCTGTTTCAGGTTAATTCCAAAATACGCATGAGCCATGTAATTTCTTAAAGACCGTGGCAAATGATATGGATATGGGTATTTTGCCAGTAATTCCGTATCCAGATTCCTGATTGCTTCACCCATAATAATGAACTGATAAAATATGCTGCTGCTGAGCATTTGGTCCTTTGAAAGATCGGACTCACTCTTTAAAGTAAAAAGCAATGAGCTGAGCGTCGGTTGGTGAACTTTTCGTCGAACCAGTCGAAAAAGTCAAAAATAAAAAGCCTGTCCAACTGACCAAATTAAACTTACTTTATAATGGGTTAGGTCGGTCAGGCGGGTAGAAATCCGATTAAGTGTTGGTTCTTCATTGCATTGGATGCGAAATTTTGCACTTGACATAACACTGGTGAAATTTTATTTATTACCTAAGTTGAGCGATTTGAGCATAGCGAAAAAGCGCTTTACTTAGGTAAACCACGATATGGAAATTGCTGCAATTCACCAGAACTGTGATTTTTTTTAGTGAATTGCTTGCAATTTGGGTTCAAATCGCTCAATTTCGGTATTGTCAGAAAGTGAAACATTCAGATCGCTTTTATTTTTATAGAACCACACTGGATTCCAGTTAAATACCTGAAATAAGCAAACGGACAATCAAAGCATTGCCCTGATTGTCCGTTTGCAAAATCCCTTGTTCCTGATCAGATGCCGGTTCCGAATTTAATGCCTGACCACGATTTTCTTTGTAATCCTGTAACCTGATGAAATTACATTCACCAAGTACATGCCTTCATTCAAGTTGGAGCTGTTGACTGATTTCACCTGTCCCTTTTGAATGTCACTGTAGTCTTCGGAAT
>JBBQBC010000194.1:0-7598 GCA_038317155.1 Bacteroidales bacterium | reverse complement strand
GTTCTATTAACCCCCGGCTGAAGCCGGGAGTATTTGATGATTCTTTTTAATATGGTCTAAAGTGATATGGCACTGAACCGGTTTTTTCTTTACCAAATCAATTCAATTTCTCCGGGCTTCAGCCCGGTGCAGAATGCCGATATATGCACTATCCCTGGCTTTAGCCGAAAATGTACGTCTGACATTTTGCTGGGTGAAATAGAAATTTACCGGATTATTGTAACCTATTACTGTGAATTATAAAGGTGCGCTCATGAATAATGGTTTAAATCCAGCCTCTGATTTTGTAATAGGTCAGTGCAAAATACTCTCTGGTTACGATGATTTCATATTTAAGATGGTTCCAGAACTGGTATCGGATCTGCAGGTTGCTGCCGATGGGTGGGGCTATTTTGTTTCCTTTCAGATCTTTATCATTAAATGTAAGATCCATTTCAAGCGATGATTCAAATGCGGGTAAGCCGCTAACACTGGTAAAGCCACATTTGCGAAAGGTCATAACAGCCCGTTTTATATGTTCGGGTGATGAAACCAACATCAATGGCAAAGAATATTTTTCAGGGCCTATCATTTCTGCTATTTCAAGCGCCTGGCCCCTGGTGTTTTTGCCTTTGACCGCATAACGGATTTTCTTCGGATTCACGCCTCTCAACTCAAGTTCTGCAGCTATTCGCCGGGGATCTCCCAGACTGTCGGCAATTCTTCCGGGAACCGCGATTATCACCAACGCATCCGGGCAAAGCCTGGTCAGCCTGGCGGTATAGTAAGCTCTGATTAATCCGTTTTCACTGGGAATTCCGGCCCCGGCCAACATGACAATATTCACCGGAGATTTTTCAGTATTGCTGTATCCGGTTGCCAATCTGTAGTAAGCCCAGAAAGGCAAAGTCGTAAAAGCCATCAAAAGCAACAGGATAAAGATACTGCCGCCTGAAAGCAGCAACATTTTAACTATCCGCCCGCCTGTTCTCCCTTTTTTACTCATTTACGTAAAGGAATATGCCTCCATCGTTCTTTCCGTCGTTGATGAACCCAAAGAAATTCTCATCCATCTGAACCTTAAAGTTCTCCGGATTCAGGTATCTGGCGGTGATCTTAACCTTCCCATCAGCATTTATTCTGACTTTTACATAGTTATAAACATAGTCATCGCCTTTGGGATTTTGTATCAGTTTTGACTCTGATGCGACCAGGAATGCTTCTTTGTTCTTTACACTGTTTGGGGCAAAGTACTCGAATACATCAAGCGACATTCCTCCTATGGCATCGGGAACCTTCTCCTGCTTTTCGTTATCGGAAATTAATTCGCATTTTGCATAATGAAAGACCAGTTTCACCTCACTACCGGTTTTTACCGCTTTCAGTAATTCTTCAAAATTGTTAAGCTGTTTTGGCTGGGCATAGAGCAGCGAAAATCCACTAATTAATAAAATCAGCAAAGTTGAAAGGACTTGTTTCATAGCTACTGTTTTTTAACAACAATGGGTGGCGTTTGAATTGTATTGCTTTTATTCAGGTCCCGGTCCTGAATATAAACCTCAAACATAATGGTATCGAAGGATGATAATGGATTGTTTACAAAAAGGGTGTCTTCAATTTCGCCGCTGATGGCTTTGTTTTTACCTGCCGGCGTCAGAATGGGAATGCGACCGTTGAATGAAGCGGTATCATAAACTATGGTAGTGTCGTTGATGTAGTTGGGTGTAATCAGGAAGATTTCTTTAAAAACGCCGTTTTGCTTTTCGAAGTATTTAACAAACAGGTTATAATCATAAGGCGGTAGCGTGTCATTGTTGTACAAACCTATATTGCCATCACCATCAGCGAATGAGAACCTCAGTACCCCACGCTGATCAATGCCTTGCTGATCGCGGAGCAGGGTTATATCCATAAATTTGATAGACGGCTCAGGCGGGTAATTTTCATACTTTTTGCATGAAGGGGCAGTAAGCGAAAGCAAACCAATCAGTAACGCAAGTCGTTTTAATTTCATCTCATGTAAAATGTTAGGCTGTTAACGCGCAAAAGGTATGCCGTAGTGCGAATTTCCTAAGTTTTTATAGTTGAACAATTTTAAAAGACTAACAATCGCCTTGTTCAAATAAATCCCCGGATTACGGTTAACTCTATTGCAAAGCTAATCATTTGAGAATAAGTCCTGCTCAATCAGTGGTTTAATAAGTTCAGGCCCTTCTGATTTCACAGAATTCACTTTATCACTCACCATATAAACCTTCATTTTGTTATCCGGGAATGGCTTCAACATTCCAAGCAGCGATTTCTCGTTATCTCCGTTCAGCCATTCATCGTAGGCTTCTTTGGGCAATATTACTGGCATACGGTTATGGATTGGCTCCATCAGTTTGTTGGGGCCGGTGGTTATAATAGCAAAGGATTGGATTAGTTCGTTTCCCCGGCCTTTCCAGTATTCCCACAGACCTGCCATTGCAAAAGGGGATTCATCGGCCATCACGAAGCGGTACGGTTGTTTTTTCCCGCTGTGCACCCATTCGTAGAACCCATCAGCAGGCACCAGACAGCGTTTCGATTTCAGCGCATGTCTGAAAACAGGCTTCTCCGACAGGGTTTCAGCACGGGCATTGATTACCGGTGTACTTTTGGGAATTTCTTTGGTCCACGATGGAACCAATCCCCACCTGAAGTATTGTAACATGCGGGGTTCTTTTGCTGTGATAACTGCAAGATGTTGGGTTGGCGCTCCATTGTACCGGGGCACATAGGGTTCGCTGCCTCCGGCCAACCGGAAAAACTGGTTCAGCCTTTGCTCTTCTGTCGTGAGTGAAAATCGTCCGCACATATAAATCTCGATTATTTGATAAAATTAACAATTTTAAGCTTGAGCCTGCTCCGAAAAGTCAATAAAGAAGAACAGACACCAGGTCGCCAAAACACCAGCTTACACAAAATATTGTATATCAATAGATTAAAATAGATGTCCGCCAACTGGTGGATAATGTTTTTGTGTCCCGATCCCGTTCGTACGGGATCGGGATGGTGTCAAATAATTAGTTTTCAGAATGAACCCAATATTCATAACCGCTAATTTGCTTAATTTTGTAGAAATCAAAACCAATCAGCCAGGGAAACTGGGATTACGGAATCAATTAAAGATCAGTAATATGAAGAAATTTGCTGTAGTACTTGCCGGATGCGGCGTTTTTGATGGCGCCGAAATACATGAAGCAACCCTGACATTGCTCGCGATAAGAAAAAATGGAGCCGGATATGAAATTTTCGCACCCGACATTCCCCAGCACCATGTAGTCAACCACCTCACTGGCAAAGAGATGCCTGAAACACGGAATGTATTGGTTGAGTCTGCCCGCATAGCAAGGGGTAAAATTAAACCACTCACTGCATTCAATGCCCGCGATTTTGATGCGATTATTTTCCCGGGTGGCTTTGGTGTAGCCAAGAACCTGTGCTCATGGGCTTTCGATGGCCCTGACTGTACCGTAAATACGGAAGTTGAAAAGGCTGTTAAGGATATGGCTTCACTCAAAAAGCCAATTGGAGCGTTGTGTATTTCACCGGTATTGCTTGCAAAAGTGCTTGGTAACGTAGAAATAACAATCGGGAATGATGCAGCTACCGTAGAAGGAATAAAAAAAGCCGGAGCCACGCACATCAATTCTGATCATGGGGAAGTGGTGCGCGATGCCAACCGGCTCATATTCACCACACCCTGCTATATGCTGGATGCCGATATAACGCAGATTGCCGAAGGAGCCGATAATATTGTTAAGGCGATTTTAGGGGTGTTGAATTAATGGAAGGTTGGAATAATGGAATAATGGAAGGTTGGAAGAGTGGAAGGGTGGATGTATGGAATAATGGAATGATGGAAGGATGGAAGGATGGTCCTTCGACTACGCTCAGGAACCATGATTGGAAATTGGAAGGATGGAGTAATGGAATAATGGAGTAATTGAATAATGGAAGGATGGAATAATGCGAAGCGGAGCGAAGTCCCGCCAACGGCGGGGAAGGATTGAAGGATACGTAAGGCCTGCTGAAAAATACCTATATACTTCAAAATAAAACTACTACATGATGAAAAAGAAAATCAGGCGCATGGAAATAGGGTTATAACATCAAAAAACCGTGCATCTGGCTTGTGAATTACACCGCTTTTTATCAGTAAAAGCCACAGAGTGGCGAAACATTGGTAGTAAATCGCAGAATAAGAGGATCTTGAGGTGCAGAACACCGTAACGTAAATGAGTATCGGCTTTTTTGAGTTTTTCAGAAGACCCTACGTATTGGAACATTTGTCCTCCCGCTGAAAAGGTGGGACAAGCAATTGGAAGCGGGAGAATCCTGGTTTCAATTATATATCTGGCTTTCTTTCCGGATGCTTAAAATTGTATTTCGGGAAGCCAAAAGACCTTTAAAACCAACCCTTTCCTTTCGCAAATTCTACAGCTCCGGCGACCACTTCATGATGGTCAAAGGCAAGAGGTGGCAGGTTATCGATTGAAAACCATTTTGCTTCCGCGGCATCATCGCCTCCAACAGCTATCTGAGTCGGATCGGGAAGTAAACCTGCATAGGCAATGGAGATGGTACGGTGGCGCGGATCGCGGTTAACAGCCCCATAAGTGTGATATTGAAAAAACACCACCCCGGTGATCCCGGTTTCCTCTGCCAACTCGCGCGCAACGGCCATTTCCGGCGTCTCATCCATGTCCATAAATCCGCCCGGGGCAGCCCACAGGCCTTCAAAGGGGGGATTCCTACGTTTGATCAGCAAGACTTCAGTTTCGTTTTCCAATGTTCTGAAAACCAGGGCATCAACTGTTACTGCCGGCCTTGGGTATGGATAAGTGAACATACAAATTATCTTTCAGACGAAATTAAGCATAAATACCCTGCCTGGGAGGATTTTATATGTTCTACACACAAACGGGAAAACTATTGTAACCGGAGATGATAAGATTCACCTCATCCCCCAGCCCTTCTCCTGCCTTCGACGAAAAGCTCAGGCACCAAAAGGAGAAGGGAGCTGAATTCCTTTTTTTTGTAGATTTGATTTCCAATTCAGAATTGTTATGCCTCTCATTTACTCAACCTGCTCGTCCATAACCCTCGCCTTTAGGAGAGGGCAGAGCCTTCCCCGATGGAACTTTTGTGGAATCGGAGGTGAGGTACTCCAGGATGAAATGGACCTGAACTGGTTGGATTACGGGGCGAGGTTTTATGATCCGGTGTTAGGGAGGTGGCATAGCGTGGATCCGCTGGCGGAGAAACATCCTAATCAAAGTCCTTACTTATTTTGTAATGGGAATCCTATTATTTATATGGATCCTGATGGAAGGGATGGAGTTATCACGATTAAAGGCGGACAAATAAATATAACATCAAATATCTATTTATATGGGGCTGGAGCAACTAAAGCGGTTGCAGCACAATATCAAAGCGATATTAACTCAAAATGGGGTGGTTCATATAGTGCAAAATCTTCTAATGGAACTTCATTCAATGTCAACGTCAATGTTAATGTTGGGCTTTATGAAGGAAAAGAAAAGAACGACCCTTTTATAATAACTGAAAGTTGGAATCCAACTAATCGGGACAATTTTGTCGAAGTTGGTGCGGCAGATAAGAGGTCATATGTTATGGGCGGAGACGAAGGAGAATGGCGAAGTCAAGGACGGAGTGGTTTAGCTTTAGCACAGGATGACCCAGCACCACACGAAGTCGGGCATTTATTAGGTTTAGATGATAGATACACCGATAAAAATGGACCAAATAAAGGATGGGAGAAGAACATAATGGGAAATTCTCAAAATGGAAAAGTTGAGCAAAGAAACATAAATGGGATGCTTCAAGATGCGATGAAAGCCTACGATGTTTGGTCACAAGATAAAAATAATGCAGGTAAGGAATTTAAATATGAAATTGACATTGACAGACCAAATAAAGAGAATCAAAATGAATAATAAGAAGTTTCTTTTATTGTTACTGGTGATAGATTTAATCTTGTTAGTACTGTATTGGTATTATCAACCATTGTGCGAACCTTGTTTAGATAAGCAGAACTGTCCGCCTTGTATGTCCAAAGAGCAATATTTTATAATTTATTTTGGTATAGGAATTAATTTGCTTTTGGGACTGTATTATCTTTATAAAAGCAGGAAGAATAAAAATAAAAAAGCCACTCATTGAGTGTGGATCCGCTGGCGGAAGTTTCAAGAAGATGGTCGTCGTATTCATATTGTTATGACAATCCTGTAAGGTATATTGATCCGGAAGGGATGTTTCCATGGGAAGCTAAAAATGTGAGAGATGCACGAAAAGAATTCAGGAGAACAGGTGGTGAATTTGATAAATGGAAAGGGGAGGATCACAAAAAGTGGGCATCAGTTGAATATAAGGGAACAAAGGAAAATAAAACAGGAGGTGGCTATTGCAAAGTATTCAAACCTGAGGGAAGTAGTTGGGCAGAAAGCCTCAGTAAAGATGGAGGTAACGATCTGGACAATTCTGGTGGCACAACAAAGGAGGGTTGGGCTAAAACAATCGGCATTATAAGCGCAATTGCGGGTTTAGGTGCAATAATTGAATTGGGTATAGCTGGTGCTGCTTCAACAGAATTTATACTACCCACTTTAAGCACCCTGAATAGTGGTGATGACGCATTAGGAGAAAGTGGCCTGCAACAAACGGTAGGCAGCAAGGAAGCTAAAAGTATAATTAGTAACATAAAAGGTAGTATAAGTGTAATTGGATTTTCAAAAGGTATAAGAAATGTCAAGGATTTTTCAAATTCTACTTTTGGGATTTTGAGCACTGCATCTGATGGTATTTCAACAACCAATTTTATTATGAAGAAAATTAAAAAAAACAAATCTAATCCCGAATGAAAACTTTATTCCAAAGCCAAACAAATATTAATCATTTTATTATTTTATATTTTGTTTATTGTTTAGGTTTATACCTTGTTTGGGGTTCAACTGAAGGTGTATTCGAAGATTGCGCGCTGGCTCTAATAACTTTCATAGTTACTTATGTTGCCTTATCACTATGGGTAAATCGGTTTTATTTTTACGATAATAAAATTAAAATTGTATATTTTTTTCGGTTTATAAACCGTGTAAAAGAAATCTGTTATTCAGAGATAGCCCTTGTTAAATATATGCACAATGGAGGTAAGGGTAATGGGCCGTTGATAATTTTAAAATATATGGGTAAGGAATATTCGGTATGGCACGTCAATCCATCAAATTCATTCACACATAGAAATTTTAAAAAGCGACAAGAGATTTTAAAATTCCTGAAAAGTAAAGGAATTCCAATTGAGATAAATTCTGTTTTTGAGAGAGATGCGCATATTCTTGAATAATGTCTTTGGCTGGTACTATTTTCCCCGGCTTACATGGGCAGGCACCTATGCGTGGCAAAGAACACTTCATCCCCCCCCCTTCTCCTGCCTTCGACTTGGTTCGACTTCGCTCACCAACCGTCGCTCAGGCACCAAAGTTAATGCCAATTGACACTGAAAAAGAAAATAGAAAAATATCATCTAATAAGTTAAACTGTAAGTGGTTATTAATTGTTAAATTTGTAGAAACTAT
>JBBQBC010000193.1:0-7604 GCA_038317155.1 Bacteroidales bacterium | reverse complement strand
TGGTGAAAGCCGCCAGTTGTTGCTTTTAAGTCCGGTAACTGATCCATCATTCATGAGTGGTTTTGTCGGAATATCAATCCAGTCAACCACTTCATCTCCAAACACCAAAATTTTATTCATATCGTTGTGCTTTATTTATTTAATTGTTTATTACTATGAGGTGCTATGCTTTGTTGCTTTTTATTTCACTTCCCATACCTCTTGTAATTCCTTAATTTGTTTATAATCATAATCTTTGGTGCTAAAATCCAGTGCTGAGAAATCTTTAAGGTCGTTGTGACGCTTCAATCCGTCATTTCTCTCTTCATCGAATTCCCAGCCATAGTAATATTTATTTGCCATCCACCTTCTGTGTTCCATCTCAGCCAGATTCTCTATTGCTGAATCATCATTCAGAAATTTAAAATCGACCTTAGCCATCTCTGGATTCAGGAAATCCTCCGGATTGTTAAGTTGACCAACTGTCCGTAATTTAATCAGATTATGTTCAACCACAGACCGGTTGTCATCACGAATTTCTTCGTCGAGCAAATGCCAGGGAGCCAAAGTTGGTTTATAGGATGATATTTCCTGTTTATTTTCAATTTGTTTTTCAACTTTTTGTATATACTCTCCAATGGCACGCTTAAGCCACCTGTTGTGTATAGCAATAGCCTTTTGATCTATAGTTTCGTTAATTATAATTTCGTGTTTTGCAATACTTCTCAGGATTTCAATTGTTTTGGTGTTGCTTGCCTGATTATGGTCCGAATCCGTAATTACATCCCTTGTAAACCATCGGATTATCGGAACCTTTTTACCAAATACTTCCCTGGCTTTTACAGAGTAGGATTCCTGATAACGGTCCTGATCGGAACAGATGTAAATAATGTCAATATTATTGAGATCATGTTCGGCTATAAAACTATTTGTAATATGATGCGGATTAAATTTGATAAACTTTAAATCGACTAAATTTTTAATATTCTTATGCTTGGATTGCACCTTTTGACAGGCAATATCTGCTTCAAGACTGATATGCGTAATTTGTGTATGATCCCGATTGATAAAGTGACAATTCTGAACGCAGAGTTTAAATAACTCTTCACCCATCTGGCTAAGGCCAAGTAATAATATATGGATTGGACGTGCAGCGGGGTTGGTTAGTGATTTAAATCTGTTTGGAGGATATTCCCGAAAGATATATCTTGCAGCCAGTTCGTTGATATTAAAGAACCTGATCTGTTTACCCGGATCTACCGCATCCGGAGAACTCGCAGGAACGTATTGCAGTAATTCCTGTTTTGCTTTTTCAAGTTGTACTTTTGTTGGTGAAGAACCATTTACAACTTCCTCTGCATCTTTTCTGAACGCTTCAAGTATTTCGGAGAGATGGCAAACCAGTTTATTGCAAAATGATATTTCCTGTTGAGCGGCTGCTTTCAGATTCAGGCTGTCAATATTTGCTGCCAACCTTAGATTTTCATGATCTTTTCCTGAGTTTTTCAATAATGCTTTAACATTTTTAATGATGGTAAGATTGCTGAAATCATCACCGGTAAGTGCATAAAGATTGCTTGCGTGCTCTATCCTGACTTTCTTAAGTACTTCAGGGTCGAGGGCATTGCCTTTGAAAACCTTTACCCCCTGTTTTTTCAAGTTTGAAAGGTTTTCATTATCAATGTTTTTTTCGATGACAACTAATTTTTTCTTGTTTGAAAAATTATTTGCCAATGCAAGTGCTATCTCGCCCATTCCACAAAGAATAATATGCCCTTTAATGAATCTTATTTCCAACTCTTCTTTCTCATCCCTGATCAAATAAATAGCTGTAGTAAACAAGGCAAGTATAGTTGATAATGCTGCCAGCCATCGTCCAATCTCAAGTGTCAGGGGCACAGGTTCAATAAAATGGGGTGTATGCAGGATGAACAACTGCGCAGAGTGATAAAGCGCATTGCTGAAACTGATCGCTTCACCGGCAGGATAATGTAAGTATCCGACCGTTCCCAAAAGCAAGGCAATAGGAAAAGTGATCGCAAGAATCCATATTCTGACTTTTTCCTTTAGCAGCCAGCCCAGGGGGTCTGCTGCAGATTTATGTGATTCAGGCATAATTGTTGGTCTTTTAAGTTTTTAATGTAACTTTCAATTAACTAACAGAGCCATTTATTACCTGAAATTTACGCATTTTTTGTGATTGGTTTCCGGAATCTTAATAAATTAATTCCCGATCAGGAAAACGCATAAACCTCATACCCAATCTTCGCCAGTAGAGCCGGTATATTGTTGACAGGGTCATAATCGTATTTTCTGGTTTCATCATCTAATTGATCCCAGGGTACGATGTATGGATTCAGCTTTTTAACCAGGTCTTTATCGCGGCCATATCTCCAGCCTTCCAATAAACGCTCGGCATTCCAGCGGGCATGTTCGAGCTTTGCAAGCAGGTCGTAATCTTCTGGTGAAACGGTTTTCTTTATTTTAATCACCTGCGGTCTTTCTGACTTACGGATTCCTAGATTCACCCGCCTAAGGAGTAATTCGTAAAAGGCAACCTGTAAAATATTAGAACGTTGTAACGCAGGATCTAATTTTTCCCAGGGCATTAAAACCTTGAATTTATTGACGTCAATGGCTTTCGGGTTGAGCTCTTCCAGCCTTTGCCCCCTGTAAAATTCATGCACCATAGGTGCAAGTTGGTTGGTTTCCTCGGGCGTGAGAACCGTTCCGGCAGATTGGTTAACCAATGCCCAGACAGTATGTGGGTCGTTGGGTACCTGAATAAGGTTCGGATGATCTTTCCAGATTTTGTCCTGAATAAAATCAGAAACCGCCCTGCCGGAATAGGCTACCAGGCATACCCTGGCGCCAAGTGAAAGGGCGATGCGGTATTCCATGGCAGCGATTTCACCACCGTCAATACCAATAAGAATTACATCTTTCGGATGGATTCCATTGGTGATCAGATCAGCCCAGCAGGTGAGAATATCAAGGGTTGAAAAATCACTGGCATCTGTTTCAAAAAAATGATCGTAGGCGGCTGACCTTTCTGCACCTTTGGGCAGGTTTTCCGGCAGGTAGGCGACCAGGTCGAACGGAACGGGACCCTGTTTTTGCATTCCGGCTTTTACCAGCCCTGTAAGTCCTGGAATGCCGGCCGTAGTGCCCCCGCTTATGATGGTTCCATGGAAATCATGCATCAGTTCACGGATATAGGCCTCATATTGCTCCACCTTTGTTTCTTCCATACGTGATGCACCGCCCGCGACGATCACTACCGGCGTTTTCATCGCTTCTTTACGCAGTTGAAACTCTTCCAAAGCATGTTTGTAATTTCCTGATTCAGCGTATTCTGAAATACTCATGGCGATGTTCAGGTACAAACCTATCTGTGCTGCCAGTTCCTTCCGAAACGGTTTGAACCTGCCGGCCCTGTCAATTTCGGCATCGACAACACAGCGGGAGGATGTGTACCCTGAGTTAACGATTACGCCCACCGCGGTCGAATAGGCTTTGATACATTCCATCTGGTTGCCGAGGAAGAAGTGGCATCGCCCCAAAGCAAAACAGGCAGGGACTTTATCGACTCCCAGGGCGATCAACTCTGACAGGTCGCTGATGGCTTTCTCAATGGAGCTGCGGAATAGCGTGATGGTCAGCTCTGCCGTATCGATGTTACGCAATAAAATGCTTTCCAGCAGCGCTGTGAAGCACAGCGGGTTCTCCGGCATAAGGCCATGGGCTTGGCTGATTATCTTCAGTGCCTTATCCGATTCCTCCGGGTTGTTTTGCAGCAATATCCCCAATCGGTAGTATAGCATACCCTGGCCGGTTATGGAAGGTTGCTGCTGTTGGGCAAAAAGCCCTGATAAGCCTTCGAGGGTGCGTTCCGCCAGTCTGATTTCCTGCTTGTATGCTCCGCTGTGGGTATCCCTGCAATGAGCTGCCAGATTGAGCATTGCCAACTCAAAGGTCAGGCGCGCATGGGGGAATGGGAAATCAGTCGTTTTATCAATCCAGACTTTCAGTAGTTCAATGGCTTCTGCCTGTTTGTTCAGGGCCTGGTAAACCGAAACCAGTTTCAGCACGTTTTTCGCTCCTTCCTCAGGGTTTTTGCTGGTAATCTCCACCAGGGTCTGCAGTTTCTCAAGGTCTTTTTCTGCCTTCTGTGTTTCCTGCTGCAATTCGTAAACACTGCTGACCGAATCGATGGCCTTCGACATGGAGGCAAAGGTTTTATCGGCATTCTCAAGGATAGCCGAAAGTCCTGCCGCTTCGCGTTTCCACTCTTCGGGAATGGTGAGTTCTGTTTTGTAAATGCGGTCGTGCGAGATATCGGCCCATACATGTTCGGCCAGGGTGCGAACCTGTATCTCGGCTTTCAGGGTCCTGAACTTTTCATCAACTGCTATACCAAGGATTGACTCCTTTTTGGGCGTGACGATGTAATGAACCGACCGGTAGCCGAATTCGTTCACCTTCAGCATTGATTTCAGGTCGAGGCTGTTGGCTTCGTCAATTTCGAAATTATTTTTAATGAATTCACATATTTTTTCCACCTGACTGTGGAAATGCAAGATGACCCGTGCCCCGCAGAGATCGGTCATATCGGTCAGCGGGTTTTTGTATTTATCCTTCAGAATGATCTTGCCGGAAAAACTCACGACCGTTTTTGCACGGGCCTGCACCAGGGCAAGGTATCCGAGGTTTTCCGCGGCTTTCTGAAGGATGTCATTCAGCAGATGGGCAAAATCTATGTAAACCGGCCTGATCTTCTCAAATTTTTTTATAAATGTCTTTTGTTTTTTAATGGGAATGTTCATAGCTGTATGTTTTTTTCGATGAATTTAATGCGGTTTTTCAGTTCAATCGCCATGGCCGGGTTGATACGCTCAGTATACGGTACGATGTATTCTTTGGTTTCCTGCAGGTAGCTGCTGATGAATCGTTTATCACCCGCCATAGGCAGCGCACTGATGTTTGATACCCTATCCGCTAATTTAAGGATTTTTGCCCTTTGTGTGCCGTGAAGCATGATGCGCAGTAGAAATTCACTTTTCGGTTCCTTCACCTCATCTTTCACATGCTGGCTAACCTCCTTAACGAGCTTAAGCACTTCCGGCCCATCATCATCCAGGTTTTCAATTTCTCCGAAGGCAGAAAATCCTATCCTTGCACCATCTTCAACAATATCGTGTATAAGGGCCGCTTTCAGCAACACGGAATCCGTATAGCCATATTCCAGCAATATGGCGAAGGTTTCCATCTGGTGGCGGAACATATTGCCACCACCGCGGCGGGGTTTGGCGGCGAGTCTAAGGGAGAGGGTCAGGTAGGAGTAAAAGTCTTGGTTTAGCATCTCGGTTATGTTTGTTTTAATCCTTCGGGCGGTCGAAGACCCTCGCAGGGTTTAAGTTAGCTTTTTACCCTTCGAGGGTCTTCGACCGCTCGAAGGGTCTGCGACCGCTCGAAGGGTCTGCGACCGCCCGAAGATTAATCTTACCCGGAAGGGCGAAAATCTTTAAAGGATAATTGGTTTCGAATGAACGAATATAAAGTTTTCTTTATTCCCATAATAATCAAAAACCATTTTCCTGTTGATAAAGGTATCTTCATCCGACAATAGTATATTATAGGATGAGAATTCCCAATCCTGAATTCTTTTTGCAAAGCCGTGATTTACCGGATTTGAATGAATATAATGAATCAGCTTGAAAAAGTATTTTTCTGTATTTACCGGTTTGCGCTGGAAGTTGCTTTTAAAAATACTGCCCATACGGTTGTATTTTTTATTGTAGGATTGAGCATAGCTATTGAAAAAATGAGAAAAGCGGTAACTAATGGTTTTGGGATCAACCCTTAGGGGTGAGTCTGACGCCAGAGGTTCTGCGACAGCCCGGAGGGTTTCAAGCAGCAGAACTTCAGGCTTTATCTGAACAAAAAAGTGAAAGTGGTTTGGCATCAGGCAGTACGCGAAGGTTTCGGCAATCGGAACAATATACTTTTCATACTTGTCAAGAAAATTACAGTAGTCATTTTTATAGAGGAAGAACTTTTCAAAACCATTGGCATGGTTGTAAATATGATAGTATTGTTCCGGTTCAAGAGGTAGTTTGTTCATCTTTGTTAATTTTCCTGCAACTCTTCAGACAGTCGCATACACTCGAAGGGTGTTATAAATCCTCCACCGGCATTCCCGGGGGGCTCCTTAATCTATATTGCAGAAGATGCAGTGGTTATAAGCGAATGGCAGAAATAAATACTAAATCAGTTAACACAGGAGTTTCTGCATATTTGATAAGACTTACAAACATAAGAAAATTAATACTACTTTCCAATTAAAATATTGGTTATTTGATTTTGCGTAGTAACTATTATAATTCACGTTTTTATCTCTTATTCCTCACTCAATCACCGGATTGTGTGCGGCGTTTATTGACCACATCGGCCAGCCGGTGAAAGAAGGGTCGCCGGTATTGTAAGAAATCAGTTTTCCTTCCGCTGAACCAGCATAAATCCATCCATCGCTGATAACGGTTTGAAATTTCATGGCTGTTTCCAGATCGTACACTTTTTCAATTGCTCCTTTCGCAGGATCAATAACCAGCACTTTTCCTGAACGGGTTGATACGACTATTTTCTCATTGGCCGCTGACGGCATAGCAGCAAATTCCTCCATTTCCATTCCTGTTTTCAAGGAAAGATCGAGGGTCCATACTGAAGTCAGCTTTCCGGGATCAAAACAGGTCAGCGATTTTCCTATAACAGCATACAGCCGGTTGTGGAAAGCAAGCGGTCTGCCGAAGCTGTAGTTCATCAGCTCTGAAGGGGTGAGGCCTTTTATTTCAATCCCGGTATCACTTTTCATTGCAGGAAACGACCCGGCTGGAATCAGCGATGTGGCCTGGAATGCTTCTATTCGCTCTTGCCCGGGCTTTTCCTCGCTTTTCCGGTTAACGTAAACAATCCCGCCGGTAATGGTCGGAGGAGAGGTGAACCCTCCATTTTTAACCGGACTCTTTACCTTTCCTGTTGTATTGTCAAACTGGTGAAGATTTCCCAGGGATGTTGTAATATAGACTGAATTTCCACAGGCTACAGGAGAACCCAGGGGCTCGGAATCCAGGTGGTTTTGCCAGATGATGGCTCCGGTTTTCAGATCAAAACAAATCACCGCGAAGGGTTTGTTTTCACCCATCACCGGAGTATCCAGTGCTGTGGGATACACCGCATAGACTTTTCCATTGGCTACTGTCGGGGTTGAATTAATGTCCGGCCCCAGCCATTTCGACCATGCCAATTCACCGGTTCCGGCATCAATGGCATAAAGTGTGCATGATTCTGTCGTGATAACCAGAAAGTCCTCATCGCATACTGAAGCGGATACGCCGTTATCGCTAAGCTCTAATCCCCAGTTGAACAGCCCTGTCATTTTATTGAGCGAGTAAAGTTCCCTGCTGTAATATCCCCCTCCCTGAATCACGTCGCGGTTATTCAGAACAGCCGGTGTAGGTGTTTCAACCAAACATTTAGAGTTCATGAATATGTATCAACTGATGGATAAAGATTCACCAAATTATACTGCTATATACTTTAAAAACTTCGTATCTTGAAATATAGAT
>JBBQBC010000192.1:0-7706 GCA_038317155.1 Bacteroidales bacterium | reverse complement strand
GTAGCCATTGCATCGGCAATTTCTGCATTAGGGCTTATAATCGTTACACTCTTAATACCCGAAACCGGAAGCCCTGTTTTAGGGTCAATCGTATGCGAGTATTTTCTACCATCAATCATTACAAATTTTTCATAATTACCAGAAGTTGCAACCGCCATATCGCTGATATTCAAATAGGAAAAGGGACGTTGCGCATGATCAGGATTGGCAATCCCTATTGTCCAGTCGTTTCCTTCAGCCTGTTTTCCCCAGGTGCTGATATCACCCGATGCATTCACTACACCACCGATAACTCCCAATTTTTTCATCAGCAGTCGGGTCATTTCTGCTGCATATCCTTTCCCGATTCCCCCAAAACCAATGCGCATACCTTTCTCTTTGAGAAAAATGCTGCATTCTTTTTTGTCAAGTATCACATTTCTATAATTGATAAGTCGTACCCGGGATCTTGCTATTGCGGCATCAGGCAGTTTCTTCATTTCCCTGTCAAAATTCCAAAGACTTTTATCTACCGACCCATAGGTAATATCAAAGGCTCCATCAGTAATATTGCTGATGCGGAGACTTCTTTCAACGAGGTCAAAAACTTCCTGATCAACCTTCACAGGCTGTACACCAGCAAATTTATTCACTTTGTTGGTTTGGCTTTCTTCGCTAAAGGTGGTCAGAAGTCTTTCAATCCGTTTAATCTCAAGAATAGCCAAATCGATCTTCTCTTCGGCCCAACCTTCTTCCTCTGCAACTACGGTTATTTCAAAAGCATTGCCCATCAGCTTTTCGGCCCTTTTGAATTCTTTTGGCATAATGCTGATTATTTATAATTTTTACATAGCCCTCTTATTTCACCGGTAAAAGAAGCTACGTCTTCTTTAGGAAAACCCTCCCATGTTTTTAACACTTTCCCATCGACATCCAATAAAAGAGTATAAGGGAACGTGCCATTGGGATTATATCTTTCGGCCAATTTATCATTTTGTTTCTGAATATCCATAGTTACCTGATTCTTTTTGCTCCTTGGGAAATCAGCATTAACCAGTATCGGAAGGCTATCGGACATTTGTTTAAAATTCGCATTCTCAAAAATCTCCCTGCGCATTTTTATACATGGAATACACCAATCCGAACCTGAAAAATTCAATAAAATGAGTTGATGCTTATCCTTCGCATTTTTTTGAGCACTTTCAAAAAATGTCTGACCCTGAGCAAACGAAGCCGACATTATTACACAGATACCTATGATTATTTTTTTCATGGCTAAATTTTTAAAGAGCTCTTATTTTAAAGATTTCATATAACGGATTTTCAATATCATTTATTGCTTTTTGTTGCACTTTAACCTAAACTATTCAAAATTAAAAAATTATGAATAATGTCCAGGTTAACCCCGTCATAGATACAGTTTAACTTTTGAAAAAAGTTATTATTGTATCTATGACGGAGTCAGAGACAGGAAAAATTCATGAATTTTTGGGTTAAATAATTGGAGATCAAAAGTGGCCTAAACGATTAAACACACTTCCATTGCCGATGACATTCACTGAGTATCCCAAAGAAGCTTTCTTTGTCAGTCCTCAGCATTAGCTGCATTAACTCCTGTAGCTCAATCGAAGCAAACAGTTTGATTTTCGTGGTTATAAAGTGTGAGACAATAGCAGCCTGGAGAGACTTCCACATTTAAATGGGAGTCTCCGACATGGCTTTGAAAAGACCGCAATGACCATTGCAGACAATATCTATTATTTGCTTCGGCCTAAACTCAAACAGATTTTGATTTTATTGTTTTGCAGCAGCAGGCACTTCACCCGTCAATGATTTCAGGAAAGTAACGATATCGTTTGTTTGTTCCGGAGTCAACTCCTTATTCAATTCGGCTTTAGCCATTAAATGAACAGTCTTATCGAGTTCCTTCACACTGCCATCGTGCAGATATGGCCAGGTTTCAGCAATATTCCGGAGACTAGGCACCTTAAACATATATTTATCTGCTTCATTTTTAGTAGCATCCATTTTACCCAGATCATCAACTGTGCTGCCGGTATATTCCTTGTGTGTGCCGAATAACGGATATTTCTGGAACATGTTACCCCCAAGCAGCGGACCGTTATGACAAGCCGTACAACCTGTATTCATAAAGGTTTCAAGACCTGTTAACTCCTGATCTGACAAAACGGTATTATCGCCCTGAAGAAACTGATCGAAGCGGGAAGGAGTAAGCAAAGTGCGTTCAAAGGCACCTATGGATTTGCGCATACTTTCAAAATTCATCGCATCTTTTGATTCAGGGAACGCTGCAGCAAACATCTTTTTGTAATTCTCATCTTTAGAGAGCCTTGCCATAACTACTTTTTCGCTCGGCATATTCATCTCCGCCGGGTTCATAACCGGACCACCAGCCTGTTCTTCTACATCCTTCATACGGCCATCCCAGAACTGCAGAAAATGCAATGCTGAATTTAAGGTGGTTGGTGAGTTTCGCACTCCCGGGTCACCTTCATCGCCAGGACTGGTTGCTTTGTTGTCAACACCATACGTAGCCAGGTTGTGACAGGTGTTGCAGCTCTGGGTTTCTTTCATCGACAATCGATTGTCATAATACAAAGCCTTTCCAAGTGCGACCTTTTGCGGCGTAACCGGATTATCAGGGTTCACCGCCTCGGTGGGTAATGGCTGAAATGCATTTTTAGCCAATGTCATAATACTGTCAGCCTTCTTCGTTGGTGAATCCTGGCTCACTTGTTTTTTGTTTGTACAGGCAATTGCCGCGATAAGCAGCACCATTAACGTAAAGAAAATTGTTTTTTTCATGATAAGAGTTTTACGTTTCAAAGTTAATACACTAAATCAGGATTTGCTAATAATCCGAATAGAAATATGCGGAATAAATTATGAAAAAAGAAACAACAGCAAACTCCATATCAAATCAATAAAAATTCGTTTATTTCTCACTTTGTTAAAATATAATATGAGACTTAACTGATGTACAAAGTATGTTAGTTTATATAGTCAGAGGTTATCATAAATTATCCTACGGAATTGAGAGAGGTATAATCTTGGTGCGCATCTTATTTTCTGATGCGCACCTTATTTCTGTTTTTGTTATTAAGTTTCCTTCTATACTGAAATTCAATACTATAATGGTCTAATTCTCTTGTTCAAAGTTAGCATATACGCATCAGAAAATAAATCGTAGACTAACATCGAATATCCACATCAGAAGGTAAGATGCGGACTAACAGCGAATGTCTGTGTCAGAAGATAAGAAGTGGAAAACTGCGATTAACGCCTTAGATCAAATGTTTATAATCACTCACTGTTTAATAAACCTGACCATCTTCGATTCAAAACCGGTCCTGATTTTTATAAAATACAAACCGGCTGATATCCCCCGAACATCAAGCATAGCGCCGATTCCTTCATGTTCATAGGGAGCCTTAATTTCCCTTCCTGAGCAATCCATCAGTGAGAGACCAATCAGGTTATTTACTTTGAGCGAAATTCTGATAAAGTCATTGGTGGGATTGGGATAAATTTCCACAACTTCAGGTTTCCTGATCAGCGTATCAAGGTTGGCTGCAGATATCAGCCATTGTTCCGGATCAAAGTGAACCGACTCTATCTCAAAATCCGGGTAAATCCTGAATTTCTGAGCATTGGAGGTATTTTCAAATACTATGGTTGTATCTTTTCCTGAACCGGAAAACCTCACCGGCACCGGCATTTCAAAAAATGAAACAGCAACATTCGATTGTGTCTGCCCGATTTCAACTTCGTAATCGCCGGCTGCAATCTGACGGCATATAATATTGTAGGAAGGGTAACCCTGTCCGTAATACCAGTCGTTGAAAAACTCAGTAAGGTCTTTGCCCGAAGAAGTTTCCAGGTGTGCCTTCAGGTCACCGGTTCCGGCAAAACCATACTTCAAACGGGGATCGTTCAGATAATTCCGGCATCCAGCAAAAAAAGCCTCATCTCCACAAACCCACCTGAGCATATGCAGAAGCAGCGCCCCTTTGCTGTATGAAAGTCTGCTATCAAATATGCGGCTGACATTGGTTGTGTCGTCCACATAAACAGAACCGCCCGGATCAGAGGTTACATAACTGATGTTTTGTGCCTTCCAGAAAGGCCAGTAATAACCGTCGAACATATACTCATAAGACATGCCGGCTAGATAGGTGGCAAAGCCTTCGTTCAGCCAGAAGTCTTTCCATGAATTGAGAGTGACCATATCGCCAAACCATTGGTGCGCCAGTTCATGGGCAATGATTTCATAATCAAACCGCCCCATAAACGACATGGTCTGGTGCTCCATGCCCCCACCCCACCCGAACTGGGCATGACCGTATTTTTCTTCAATAAAAGGATAAGGAGTGAACAATTCGCTGAACAACTCCATCACCGGCACTGTTTGGGCAGTTCGTGGCATAATATCTGCCTTATCCTCGGGATAAACATAATTCAGTATTTCGACCGGCACTCCGCCCGGATAGGCAAAATCAGAATAAACCTCGTAATTGGTTACAGCTATTGCAATCAGATAAGGAACTATAGGGTAACGGTGTTTCCAGTGGCAGGTGCGGATACCACCGACAACTGCATCACTCACCAGCACTCCGTTTGAAGCCGTTCGGTACATTTCAGGAGAGTGTACAATCATGTCAACAGAATCGGCCTTGTCGGTGAGGTCATTCTTACCCGGCCACCAGTCGCGGCAGCCATAAGGTTCGGAAAGGGTCCACATGGCCGGAACCCCTTCATGTTCCTTCCATCCAACCGAACCAAAACCTGCACCGGAAACAGGAATTCCCTGGTAGAATACTTCAACACCGGCCAGTGTTCCGATTGCCGGGGAACCCGGAATATCCATCGAAAGCGCGAAATCGCCGGATTGGGCAAACGGAACTGATAAACCCCGATAAAGAACTGAGTCAACAGTCAGGTCGGTTGACAGTTCCATACCCAGTCCACCCGATAAATCACCGGTAACTTCGAACAGGGTGAAAACCGACCCGGAGATGAACTCCTGCGCCGGATCAATTGTTAAGTTAAATCTCAGGTACTTTACATCGTAATTTGAGAATGCTAATGGCCCGGCAATTTTAGCCACCCGGTGAATACCTGCTTTGTGCGAGCAATGCTCAACGCCAGAACCGATGTTCACCTGTGAAAAGCCCGGGAAGGCAGCCAACAGCAGTATGAGAAATACGGGAATAATTGATTTTCTTTTCATCGGAGTAGCGGCAGTAAGACTTTGAATGATAAAATTACTGCTTTTCGGTGAAATCCTCATTTTTTTGTTTTTATCCTGTTGCTGATGTGGTAAACTAAAATCTGGCTTATTCATCAAACTGAGCAGCAAATGATTAGATTTGTCTGTTGAAAATAATACGTGAACCATGAAACATTTTACGGATTTTATTACCCTTTTATTACTAATGAGGAACCACATATAGTTGAAACTTACATTCAAAACCAATGAAATAAAGTTCCATCAGTTTGAGAACGACCTGGTAGAGTGTTGTTTCCATAAGGAATACAAGGCACATAAACAGCTTTACGATCTGTACAAGGATGATATGTACACCATTGCATTCAGGATGATGAATGAAGAAGAGTCAGCAAGCGATGTGCTTCAGGAGTCATTTATTCAGATATTCCACGATATCGGTAAATTCCGGCGTGAATCTACCATAGGTGCCTGGATAAAAACCATCGTTGTCCGGACCAGCCTGAGGAAAATAAGGGAACGTGATAAAACCGGCCTGATAAGTACCCCGGATTTCAGTGACAACGAACCGGTGATCTGGCCGGAATGGATCAACTCCAACGACCTGGAAAAAGCCATCCTTTCGCTGGCTGATGGTTACAGGATTGTTTTTTTGCTGATTGAAGTGGAGGGCTATTCTCACAAAGAGGTATCAGAAATGCTCAAAATGCCGGTCGGGACTTCAAAAATAAAGTTGTTCAGGGCTAAGCAGCAACTCAGAAAATTATTGAACGATTACCTTTAAACGGATGATTGAACTGAACGAAGATAGCTTGCGGAAAGCCATACAGCAATTGCCCCAACACAGGGCCGCTGTTAATGTGTGGGAAGAAATCCGCTGGCATCAGGATAAACCGCTGTCCGCTGAACTTCCCGTGCATACCGCTCCGGCAAGCGCATGGCAGGGCATTCTTGCATTTTCAGTTGCCTCAAAGCCTGCAAATATAATCAGACGCGTAACACTGACCGCGTTTCTGCTCATGCTGATCGCTTCCATTCTATATCCTGTTTTATTAAACGAAACGGCTGTAAACATAGACCAACCAGTACTGAACGAACGGATTTCATCCACCTCAAAAGGAATGGCAAGCCCGACTGCTCAAGTAAATACAGCTGCCATCATGGAATATCCGAAGATTAATGAATCAGGGAGTAACTCCGGACTAAATAAAGCCAGCAAAAATTCGTCAGATCATGAAACGGGAATTACCCAACCAACAATAGTCACCAATGCCAGACAGTATACACAATTATCCTATTCCCTTAGCTCAAAAGGTCCAGGCACTGTAATCACTTCAGTACCGTCGATTAACGAAACCATCCGCCAGAGAAATGATAAAAGGCCCGATGGCTACAGCCCATTTCACGATGTTAATGCCTCGTTGTTCCTACGGGCAGAATATGAACCTGAACTGTTTGACTATTCTTCATTCAGTTCACCGGCAAACGGCTTCAACCTTAGTTCAGGTTACCAATACAACAGGTTCAGGGTTACGCTGGGGGCCGGATACAACAGAATTACCAGTACTACACAGGTCAATTACGAATACAGAACCAACGAACTGACCTATTCATACAATTATGTGGATTCGGTTTACGTAGATCCAATCACCCATGAAACCTATTATTTCACGGTGAAGGTCGATGTTTATGATTCCATTGACCATACCATGAACAGCAAAGTAACCGACAGGTATTCCTTCCTGCAGATTCCATTCTCAGTCAGTTACGAACTTGCAGGTTTCAAAAAATTTACCCTGCACCTTAAGCTCTCCGGCGCATATCATCTTTTGCAGGATAACTACCGGAATTATAAACCATTCTATGAAGTCTCTTCGCGACTGGTTTCGACAACTCTGGAGGACAGGAAGTTGATTGCTGATTATTGGAGTGCTGGCGGAGGCCTTGTATTCGTATATCAGGCAAACAGCAGGCTGGGAGTAAATCTGACCCCCGGGATAAAGTATAATTACATTCCACTTTCGGGCAGTTCAAAAAAAGGACTGACGAGTTACGGAATCAGTTTCGGACTTTCTTATAAAATAATACCCGATTAATGAAACCAAATGGCACTTTATTGCCCCTTTATTGAAAACATTTAATACTCACCCTTTTTAAAAACAGCCTCTATGAAAAGAATTTTACTCACACTATCAGGCATACTGCTGATTTACTTCTTCGCGTTTGCCCAGAGTTCCGGCGTAATTTTTAGTCCGGCATATCTCAGTAGCAGGGTGATGCCCGGGAATGACACCACCGTTCACACGCATCTATACAACAGCACAGCTGAGGAGGTGAATTTCAGTTTCCCGGCCTTTATTGATATGGCAAACCGTGGCAGTGGCGGCCCCGATGCTTTTGGTTATCGCTGGACCGACAGCGACGAAAACAACCTCAACTATTCATGGATCGAGATAGCTGAAACCGGGACGGAAGTAAC
>JBBQBC010000191.1:0-7714 GCA_038317155.1 Bacteroidales bacterium | reverse complement strand
GGACTTAAGCAAAGGTTTTCGGCCTGGGTTGCTTTTCCACTGAAGTAGTTTTTGATAAGCATTACGTTTCAGATTCATACGTCTTGATCGTTATTTTTTGAAACACATACAGGTATAATCAATATTTTTGTAACAAATACACGGTTAATTATATTGAAATGGAACTAATAATCATATAATACTAGTTATTAACGTATTATATACAGGCATTTCCCCAGGCAAAATCACTCAGATAAACACTGGATTTCAAAACCGGAATTCAATGCCTGTATAAATATGCCTTGGTAACCCTGGGTAATAGTATCGCGGTTCACTGCCTCCAAATCCCAGGGCATTTACAACCAGCATGGATGCATAATGGGTGTTGGTCAGGTTGTTGACGCCTGCATAAACATGAAAACTTCCGGCTTTTCTGATTTGAAAATGCGTTGCGATCTTCAAATTGACCAAGAAATATCCTTCATATTTCAAGGTGTTGGCATCGTTTAAATATTGATTTCCATTATATTGCAGATGCGTGAAAACCTGCAGCTTTTTAACCGGATTCCACGAAAATTGTAGTTGCGCATACTGATCGGGGATGCCGGGCAGATCATTGCCATCGTAAGTATTTCCATCATCGGTAAAATCGATGAAACGGTTTCGTGAAAACGTGTAACTGAAAGTTGAATTCAGTTTTCCCGGGAAACAATTAAAATCGAATATCCGGCTGCGCAGGAGTAGTTCAAACCCCTGGTGGCGGGTTTTACCGGCATTCATTCCGGTAAAAATGTCTTCTGTAATGCGCTTGGTTACCAGTAAGTTTTTGAGCTCAATCCAATAAAGGGAAACATCCGCCTCAACGGCTTTTCCAAAGAAGTTAAACCGTGCTCCGGTTTCGTATTGCATGCCTTGTTCCGATTTGATATCAGGATTTACATCTCCGGCCGGCAATAATGTTTCCTCGGGCGAAGGCATTGAAAAGCCATGTTCAACAGAGGCATAAACGGCCAACCGATCACTGGCAGCATAGTTCAAACCAATCCGGGGTGAAACGATCACCGGAAAATCGCGTTTGCGCGATTGATCGCCATTGGCACCATATAAATCGGTGAGATTGTAGCTGATATGGTTCAGGGTTCCGGCCACCGAAAGGCTGAGTCTGGAAGATGGCCGGTAATTCACGATGGCAAACACGCTAAACTGATTGCGGCTTTCACGGTTTTCATTAAGGAGAATCTCATCCTAGTCAAACTTCCATTTGTACTGTTCGGCAATCCAGTCAATTCCTATTAGCCAGTCGGTTACGGGTCTGAAATAGCTGAGTTTGTTGCGGATTCCTATACTCAATGTCTGGTCGCTGAGGTTGTTGAAAGGACGTTTTTCAAAGCTGTCGCTCCATTTCCCATGAAAAGTGATCTGGTTGATAAGTTTTGGCGAAAGGATGTTCGCAAGTGTAATTCCAGCCAGTGCTTTCCGGTATTTTTTATACCCTTCGATGGCCGCCCAGGCAGGTGCAGCCGCCTTCGGATCATTTTCAAATTGAGTTTTACCCAGCGAACTCGGGATTTCACCATCCGCATCCCGGGGACTATCAAAAACAGGCGGACTCCCCGATCAAATGCTTATGTTGAATACCGGATAACTGTTTTCTAACTTTTATGACTATCTGTTCTTCCTTGACGACCTGTGGCCGCCAAAAAATCCCCATCCGCCGCTGCCAAGCACAAATCCAAACGCATACCAGACGCCATTGTTATTGGGCGCGTAAACAGTAATGTCATCCCTGAAAAGCATCAGAACCAGATCGACCGGAGCTATGATACCATGCAAAAGGCCGTACCAGAATCCATAAGTCTGGCCTTGCAGACATCCTGTAACTGCTTCATTGTTAGCGCATCCCTGCAGAAGTACCACAATGGCTGCCATCGAGAGTACAATCATAACTCCGTTTACGGTTTTCGTTTTTTTCATCTTGCTTATGAGTTTGATCAAAATTAGTAATTATCCTGAAACTGAGAGGAGAAATACTCGAATTATAAAACTCCCAAAAAAGGCAAAACTTGCATGAATTTCCCGGAAGTTCGCGCAGTTTATTGAATTTCTTTATCCATACAACACTTCTTATATTTCTTTCCACTGCCGCAGGGGCAGGGGTCGTTGCGGCCTGTTTTTTTAACCGAACCCGCAGGTGCAATTTGTGGCGGATGATAGAAATGATCATCGTCATCATCACCATCATCAGATTCTTCTTCTTCCTGATAACCTTCCCAGGTTTCCTGAACATGGTCATATAATTCGAAAATTGACTGGAAAAGCACAGAATGGATGGGTTTGCGAAACTGGCTAAATTCTGATTCGACCTTATTGTAATCACCCATAATGCCCTTTGCTACGTACTGCTTATCAAAGAGTTCCCTGATGATGGGCAGGAGTTCAGTAAAGCCGCAATCCTTTGCATTACTAATGGCAATCCCAAGGAAATCGGTATCTACCAGGTTATCCTCAACCTTTGATGCTAGAAATGTTGCGAAAACTTCAGCATGAAGCTCCAGAATAGCCGCCCGTTTCTCCGGATAATGAATTGCCATCCGGCAAAGAGCTTCTGAAACCATGGTCTTACTGTAAGTGTAAATCCCGGGCGTTATCAAAAACTGTTTCAGGAGACCCAGGTTGTCTTTCCCAAGATGTAAAATGCACTGCCATAATGTGTTGTTGAGATGATCGCCCAACCAGAAATCCAGAAAATCATTTTCATATTCCAGAAAATCAAGTATCGCCGGAAGGCACTCTTCTGCCTCTAATTCCATTAAAAGAAAGAAAACATGAACTACGGGGCAGGTGGTTTCTTCCTGAAAACTGGTCTCACTGAAAAAATCATAACGATTCACTGCATCCTGCAGCACAGTGAGCAAATCTTCAACCAGCGTTTTACGGGGAAGCGCCAGAATCTCTTTTAAAAGATGTTGCGGGATCTCCAGGTCATACAGGTACAGGTTGAAAATTTCGGCATGGTTAAACACAGGAGGTTCACTTTTGTCTGATTCAGGTATCAGCCTGACGGGTAAAGGCGCGATGCGATGCTTCTTTTCTTCTTCTATTCTTTCGCCGGCCTTTTTTAACCTGAGCAACCAAAGAAAAGAATCTGCCTGATCTGTTACAAAATCATCGGGGTCAAGTTCTTTAAGCAGATCGAGTTTATTCTCGGCCAGTTCGAGATTTTGAATGGCAGCCAAATACCTGATCACAACATTCAGATAATTGGTATATTCAGAAAATTGAAAGATTTTTCTTTCAGGGTACAGGTCTTTCAATTCAAGCGATTCACCAAGTACCCCAGGCACTTTTTCAGGTTCGCCCCTTTCAATGAAATTATTTGCCTGGTTGAGTTTCCCAAACAGATAACCGGGATGCTCCTGAATGATCCGGACATTTATTTCACGTGATTTTGGAATCATACCCAGCATATTATAGGCTACCGAGAGGTAGTTTTTAAACATCGGGATATGTGGATAGGTTTCCACCAGGTTTTTGAGTTTCTCCACAATCCGCTTATCCTTTCTATCCTGGCAGCCAAAGGCAGCCTTTTCAAGCAATTTGGCCAGCTTAGGGGTTATCCCGTAGCTTTCGTTCTGAAACGAAATGTCGTTGGTAAGTTCATAACCATGAAAAGTTAACTGCTCACTGTTAATTTCCGCCATAGATTTATGTTGCTTTTATAACCCATTATCCGGGTTGTTTTGATTCCCCTGTCAATAATTTTCACAAAGATAATCGTTGTTATTAAAGTCACTGTAGTCCGGTTAAAAAAGAAGGCCTCCTTGCTGCCAATTCACCAGCCTACCTGGTCGACAGACAGTTACTACAAAACTGACTGTGTCAAGCAGGCAGGTTACACAAAATAAGTAAATTAAGTTGGTGTTCTTTGGTGATTTGGTGGCTAAAAAGAAAAAGTAGTTAAATAACGATTCTTTTGACTATCTGCACTATTCAAACAATTTTTTCTGTTGATTCTCTAATTTTAGTGTAAATTTCATTGGACTGCCATTGCCGGTTTCCACATCTTTATGTACTTTCAGATACGCTCTGAGTTTACTTTCACTCATGGATAATCCCAGCTTGCTGACTATTTCTTTCGTTGTAAAGGGGCCTCTTTTTAACATGCCAAGAATGGCGAGATCCTCAGTTGAATCTGGTTCGCTTACCAATGGGGCTGAAGCACTTTCCTCTGTGCTATAGCTTTCAATTGGCCTGCCATCCATATCAACCGCAACAGCTCCCTTCTGAATCAGCAGGTTGTTGGCATTCGATTCTGCGGGGCCCGGCTTACGTACAAATATCTTTCTGCTTTTGCGCAACCCATCGATTACTCCAGACCATGTACCCCCCTTTTCGGCAGATTCAGCAACATAAATTTCTGAGGCTAACCCATAAATAATTGGGTTACGTGCCATGGCCAACTCTACCCGCCAGGGTGATTTAGGAAAGAAAGTACTCAAAACCAGCACGTCCCCGTCAACTATCTGCCTGTAATAAGTTTTAAATCCGGAACCAAACGTCATAATCCCCTGCGGCAGCACAATGATGCTTTGTCCCTTGTATTTGATCGCGGAATCAAGGGCCTGTTTGTCAACCCCTTTGGCAAACCCGCTTACCACTACTTTGTAATCTTTACTGGCCTGTTGTGCAATATTGTCGGTAAATTGCAATGAAATATCCGATGCACTGCGTGAACCAACGATGGCAACTGATTTTTCTGCCAGGATTTGTTTGTTGCCTTTAATATAGATTACTGTCGGCGCATGAGCTGCCTTCAGGTTCTCTTTCAGGTTTTTTGGGTATTCAGGCGATGTAATCGCGATCAGTTCATAGCCCTCGTTCTGCATGGTCTCAGCCAGAAAGGCATTGTTGACCAGTTCCGCTTTCGCTTTACTGAGATCTGATATCTCCTTTGGGCTGAGCCCGTAACTTCCGGCCCAATCGCTTTCAGAACACTGGAAAAACTCTTCAATTGTCAGTTTATTCTCATGATAGAATTTTACCACCAGGTTGTTCAGTCTTAAACAACTCCATCCGGGCAAATGTCCCAAAGCAATCCAATATGCTGTTTCATTTTTCATACTAAATCTCCTCCAACTGTTCTTGCAATGACAATCGGTGCTATTTTAGCAGCACCCAAACCGGTGAGATACCTGCCAATTTCCTTGATGGTGGCGCCGCAGTCAAAAATATCATCTATCAGCAGTATGCTCTTCCCTTTTATCTCCGAAGGTACATTATAAATAAATGCGCCACTCACATTATCGGCTTTCAGACAGGCGTTTTCAAAGATTTTTTGTTCATTGGTATTTCTGGACTTGCCAAGTGCGTGAGATATTGGGAATTTTATAACCTGAGCAACTTTTATTGCAAAGTTTTTAACCAGGTCACCCGATTGGGTGGGCGGCACATATAAGACCAGATCGAATATTTCCTGGCCGAATTTTTTTCTGAATGCCTTTAATATCAGGCTTAACAAAAAATCAGGATAGTCACCCCCGTTTTCATACTTGCAGCGGTGTATTGCCGCACCAACATTGGAAACACCATAATAAGAAGCGGCTACCCCATTTACAAGATTTACCGTCTTATGTTCCACTACCAATTCGGGGAAATAATTTTCACGGAATTCCAGTAACTTTTGTCTCCACTCTTCTGTAACGACTACTGAACGCTTCCTGAAACCGGTGTTGTCGCAGTTGTTAAAAGTCCTGTCTGAATTATCCCCCAAAAAATCGCACAGGAATTTCATACGCGACCATTCTGTGTCAACATATTCTATCATTCGTTCAAGATCTGCCGTTTTTAGGGCTCTCAGCGTTTCGAACACTTTCGTATCTAAAACCGGTGCCCCTGTGATGTATTCCAGCTTTTTTGACTTGCCGGATGTGACTTCCCGGATTATTTTCTGCTCTATCAGGTCGGCCTTTATGACGCGAATCTGATTCATTCTCAGGTTGGTGCGCCGCATCAAATCCCTTTCACCCAGCAACTCACTTCTGATAGCCTCTATTACTCTCTCGTATTTCTTTAAGGACGGCCTTCCGCCTTCTATAAAAGCCTCGGGTAATTCACGGTCTTTGGGATGATAAAGCAGAATGATGTACGCCGGTTCACCATCTCTTCCTGCCCTTCCTATTTCCTGGTAATAATGAACAGGTGACTGCGGTATCTGGGTATGGATGATAAACCGAATATCAGGCTTATCGATACCCATACCCAAGGCATTGGTAGAAATGACACATTTCCATTGATTCAACATCAACCCGTTCTCAATCGCAATCCGTGAATCGGAATCGAGGCCGGCATTGTAACCGATGGCCGGTATGCCTAAGAATTCAAACCATTTGGAATATATTTCTGTTTCTACACGGGTGCCGGTGTACAGCACCCCTGACCCCGGAAGACGATTCAGGGTTTGGCCAAGCCAGATCAGTTTATCGTCTGCTTCATTTACTTTGATTACAAACAGCCTGAAATTTACGCGTAAAAGGTTTCCCCTTATGATGGTAAGGTTTCCGCCCATTTGCTCTGCTATATCGCCTTCAACCTTTTTGGTGGCCGTTGCAGTGGTTGCAAGCAATGGTAGTCCGGCAGGCAGAAGCTTCACCAGGTTGATGATCCTTCGGAAAGAGGGCCTGAAATCGTGGCCCCATACCGAGATACAATGGGCCTCATCAACGACAACCATGGAAAGGTTCATTTTCCGGGTAGCTTCAATCCATTCGGAATTTTCCTGGCGCTCAGGGGCAATGTAGAGTATCTTTAATTTACCCATGGTGGCTTCCTGAAGAATTCCGGTATTTTCCTCAGGTGTTTGTTCACTGTTGATACATTTGGCAGCAATGCCCAGACTGACCAGTTTTTTAACCTGGTCGCGCATCAGAGCAATCAGTGGGGAAAAAATTACGGTGATCCCCGGGAAAATGATCCCCGGAAACTGAAAACAAAGCGACTTCCCAAAACCTGTCTTTTCAATGAGCAAAACCCTTTCGCCTCTGAGAATTTTTTCGATGGTCGTCCATTGTTCATCATAAAACCGATCGATTCCGAATGTGCGTTGTAGTATTGCTTCTGCCTCCTGACGTGTCATACAAAAAGATTATAAGCTGTAAAGTCTAATGATATGGGATGAATATTTTACTTAATCCTTGGTTTTTACCAAGATGTATATTTTTAAAGAAGAAATAATAATGCCATTCATTGCTCTATAAATCTACCCTCGTTCATTTGACGCTGTTTGTACTGAAATGATGGCGCCATTTCATCGAAATAATCAGTTATATCCAGGTTAATCCGGGTTTGAAGGGTAAGCTGATTTTTTAACAAATTTAACGCAAAAATTTAGAAAGATGCTCTCCAGACTTTTCGATTTGCGAAAATCTTTCTATTTCAAATGAATTCATCATCGAATGGTTGGCATGGACCCCATAGCTGCACCAAAAATACTGTCGGACTGGACTCATTATTGAAAACTCGCATGGGTTGGAGTGGAAGGATAAAATGAGACATTCATCAGAAAATAAGAAGCGCGCCATCGATGGAGAGCTGAAATTTAACTGTCACGAGTCCGGAAATACGCATCATCCAAGGAAACTCTATGCAAGCAGGGAGAAACATCACCTGACCTATCGCTATTTTAGCACGCTTTCTCATTTCTCTGTCGAATCGTCAGTAAACCTGCCATGGCCTGATT
>JBBQBC010000190.1:0-7761 GCA_038317155.1 Bacteroidales bacterium | reverse complement strand
ATATCAATCCTGCTCAACTGGGTGGATGCATGAGCCAGAACCAATGTGCTTAGTTTATCCTCCCTTATAACATGGGAAGCATGCGCATTCATCTCAAGCCTGCCTTCGTTGTTTCCGTAAACATTCAGGAAAAACTTTTCGGTATTCCAGGGCTTACGGAATTCGGCATTAATTTGCCCGGTGGTTGACTCATATCCGTTTACCACGGAAGATGTTCCTTTAGAAATCTGGATGGATTCCATCCAGGTTCCCGGAATATATGTCAGCCCGAATGACGATCCGAGCCCTCTGGTAAAAGGAATATTTTCGACCATCAACTGGCTGTAAACGCCTGCCAGGCCCAGCATTTGAATTTGTTTTGCACCGGTTACCGCATCAGAGAAGCCAACATCAACTGTAGCATTGTTCTCAAAACTCTCAGATAGGTTGCAGCAGGCCAGTTTTTGCAGACCAGCAGTAGTAATGACTTCTGTCTTAATCGGTTTTAGAGAGGATATAAAGCTTCCGCTCATCCGCTCTTTAATTTCTACCTGTTTCAGGTCAGCACCTTGTCGAAGGATGATTTCAACCGAAGATTGATTGGAAGATATTAAAATGGTATCGTTAAGATAACCGACAAAACTGGCCACAAGCTGTGAAGTACCGTCTTTGGTTTTATTAAGCTTAAACTGCCCGGATTCATCGGCAACCGTTCCATCCATTGTTCCCAGCCAGTGAATATTAGCAAAAGGTAAAGGGGCCTTTTTGCCATTGGCATTCAACTCGGTAACAGTTCCTTTAATAATTCTTTGGGCTGTTGATTTGCCTGGAAATAAAAGCAGCAGAATGCTGATACAGCAGGCGTAGAATATTATTCTCATGATTTTCTGTTTATAAATTGCAGTAAGGATTAGTTAAAAGCAGCAAAGCATGCTTTGTGGCATGCTCATGATGGGATTAACAGAAAATCATAATCTGAATGTGGATGTAAACAGGTAAGTTTCTGTTCCGGGTGGGTCAGGAATATCAGAAACGGAACCCCGAAGATTTAATGAATAAATAACAGGTCTTGTGTGAGTGAAATCAGGCAACTCAACCAATAAAGTATTTGCCTGAAAAGTCTTGTAAAAGGAAGAAAGGTAGCCCTGATTAATCTTTATAAAAAGTTGAGAATCTGAACAACAGGGTTTTTCAGAAATGAAAGTATCATAAAATTTGTTCCCTGACAAAGAGCTCAGATTTTCATTCTGATCCAACGTTCTGAAAAGGCCTGCATCCTTTCTGCAGCAGGAATTACTGCCATCTAAGCTGTGTAAGGTGATATCCATCGATTGGCAATGGTGAATAAAAACAAGCATACCTGAAGCCGGCAAAAGGAATGCAGCCAGCAACAGAATTATGGCAATATTTTTAAGCGTCCTGATCATAATTGTTCTTTTTCAGACTACAAAAATAGCTATTATATGTCAATACTGACATATAATAAAGAATTTTTGTTTTTCTGTCCTTGAGTTAAATCACCTCAGGAACTGATTAGCTTCATTCTGTTTCAGCAAATCGGGTAACATATTAAGGTATTTTTGAATCGTTTTGGCGGATGCCAGGCAAGCTGGTTATTTTGACAGATTCTAAATTAATTATACATCAAACAATTTTTTAAAAACCTGTACAACAATACCTACTTTTGCCACTTCGACAAATGTAGATACCTAAATTTATAAAGGATGGATAGTCAATCACTTGTGCTATTTTTTATCGTTGGGGTCGTTTTGGTTGGGGGAGCTCTGCTCTTTTCGACCTTTATCCCTCCCACCTCCAGCAACCCTGCAAAATTCGAACCCTATGAATGTGGAATTGAGACCATTGGAGGAACCTGGCAGCAATATACGGTAGGTTATTACCTGTTTGCAATCCTTTTTCTGATTTTTGACGTGGAAACAGTTTTTGTGTTCCCATGGGCTACAGTAATGGCTGAAACCGGGATAACCGCCTTCGTTGAGATTGTGATCTTCTTCTTTATTCTGGGACTTGGCCTTTTATACGGTTGGAAAAAACATGCACTGAAATGGGAATAATCAAAAAGAAACAGGATATTAAAGTCAATGAATACCCACCTGTAGAGCTACATGAAGGGGGAAGTATTCTTCTTACAAAACTGGACGATCTGGTCAACTGGGCAAGGTCCAACTCCCTTTGGCCCCTCACCTTCGGCACCCGCTGCTGCGCTATTGAGTTTATGGCGGTAGGGGCTTCGCGTCACGATATGGCACGTTTTGGTTTCGAAGTTGCCAGAGCAACACCGCGTCAGGCCGACCTTATTATCATCAGTGGATCAATCAATTACAAGATGGCTCCGGTACTGAAACGTCTTTACGACCAGATGGCAGATCCGAAATATGTAATTGCCATGGGCGCTTGTGCGGTTTCGGGAGGTCCTTTCTATTACAACAGTTATGCTATTGTTAAAGGTGCCGACCATGTAATTCCGGTAGATGTTTACGTTCCCGGTTGCCCTCCACGCCCCGAAGCTTTGCTTTATGGGATGATGCAACTTCAGAAAAAAATCCGTCGTGAACGGAATTTTTCCCGGAGAAGAAAAGATAATATAACAGATTTACCCAAAGGAAATTCCTAAAACCGATACACCACAATGACAAACGAGGCACTGATAGCCACAATCGGTCAGATAGATGCTGAAGCTGAAACAAAAATGGGAGCTCAGTATGTTGAGACTTTTGTGCCGCTTAATAAACTGCACAGTTTTATGAGCCGGCTCAAAGAGGACATCACACTTTCTTTTGATTTTCTGTTCTGTGTTACCGGCGTCGATTACGCCGATCATATGCAGATGGTTTATCACCTGGAATCAATCCTGCATAAACATGTGCTGGTAGTAAAGGTTAAAACGACCGACCGCGAAAATCCTATGGTAGATTCTGTGAGTGATATCTGGCCAACAGCAGAATTTCACGAAAGTGAAGCATACGATCTTTTAGGTATCCGCTTCAACAACCATCCCGACCTTCGCAGGTTGTTCCTTGATGAAAACTGGGGCTATCCGCTCCGCAAAGACTATAAAGACGACGTTCACATCGTATCGCGCTAGTTATGGCTGAATTGAAAGAAGTAATCATCACAACTGATGATATAAAGACCGGCGAGTATCTCATTAACATGGGGCCCCAGCACCCAAGTACACATGGTGTGCTTCGCCTGCTGGTTCAACTCGAAGGTGAAATTGTCCACAACATGCAACCGCACATTGGATATATTCACAGCGGAATTGAAAAAATGACCGAAGCGTTGTCATACACACAGATCGGGCATCTTACCGACCGTATGGATTATCTTTCGGCCCATCAGAACAATGAAGCAGTATCCCTTTGCGTTGAAAACGCGCTTCAGGTTGAAGTTCCCGACAGGGTAAAATTTATCCGCACCATTATGTCCGAGCTTTCACGTTTAGCCTCGCATCAGTTGTGGTGGTGTGTAATGGGCATGGACATGGGCGCCTTAACCACCTTCTTTTACGGACTGCGCGACCGCGAAGATATTCTCGATATTTTTGAAGAAACCTGCGGTGCACGGCTGACTGTTAATTATAGCATTCCCGGTGGGTTGATGTTCGATATTCATCCCAATTTTCAGCGGGATGTGAAAGCATTTATCAAAAAATTCAAAACGAAATTACCCGAGTACGACCGATTGCTTTCTGGTAATGTGATTTTTACGGAACGTACCAAAGGCGTTGGGTTCCTTTCAAAAGAGGATGCCATAGCTTATGGTGTTACCGGCCCTACCGGCCGTGCTTCAGGTTTCTCCTGCGATTTAAGGAAACACCAGCCATATAGTGCTTATCCTTTAGTTAAGTTTAATGAAGTGCTGAGCGATGTAGGCGATACTTATGCCCGCTACCAGGTTCGTATCCAGGAGATGTGGGAATCGATGAGTATCATCGAGCAGCTTATTGATAACATTCCTGAAGGAGATTACGCCGTTAAGATGAAAGGTGTTGTAAAGCTTCCTGAAGGTGAATTTTACCAGCGCGTTGAAACTGCCCGTGGTGAATTTGGCGTTTTCATCGTTTCCGATGGCAAGAAAAACCCTTACCGCGTAAAATTCCGTTCACCGGGATTTTCAAACCTCTTCACAATCAACCATATTGCCAAAGGTTGGAAGATCGCCGACCTGGTTGCCATTATGTCAACCTTCGACCTGGTAATTCCCGACATTGACCGTTAATCCTTTGAAGAAAACATCGAAATTATAAAAGATGGCATTCAGTATCTACGATTTCACGACATTGACTAAATCCATTCACGAAGGGTTATCGTCAAACTTTTCAGCCACAACAACGGTAGCCATCGAATGGACTATTGTTGGTGTATCCTACCTTCTTTTTGTAGCGCTGTTCGGGCTTTTCCTTGTTTATGCTGAACGCAAGGTTTGTGCGGCCTTCCAGCAGCGACTCGGCCCCATGCGGGTTGGGCCGTGGGGGTTATTGCAAACCATCGCCGACTTCATCAAACTATTGATGAAAGAGCTGATTACACCCAAAAATGCAGATAAATTTCTATACAACCTGGCCCCATTCATCGTTATTATCGTCACCTTTCTGGTTATTTCGGTCATTCCGTTTGCACCTGGCCTCCAAACCTTCGACTTTGACATCGGAATTTTCTTTGTAACGGCTGTTTCATCAGTCGGAGTAATTGGAATACTGCTGGCAGGATGGAGTTCAAACAACAAATACTCGCTTATTGGTGCCATGCGTTCGGGCGCCCAGATTGTCAGCTATGAGCTGTCGGTTGGTCTTTCAATGATTACGATGATTATTTTGGCTGGTACCATGCAGATTTCAGGCATCGTTGAAGGACAGCGTGAAATGTGGTTTATCTTCAAAGGTCATGTACCGGCGCTCATCGCCTTTGTGGTATTTATCATCGCAGGCACCGCCGAAACGAACCGAGGTCCTTTCGACCTTGCTGAAGCCGAATCTGAGCTCACCGCCGGTTTCCACACAGAATATTCGGGAATCAAGTTTGCTTTCTTCTTCCTGGCGGAATATATCAACCTGTTTATTGTTGCGGCCATGGCTACCACTATTTTCCTCGGAGGATGGATGCCATTGCACTTCGGAAATTTCGAAGGTTTTAATCAGGTTATGGATCTGATGCCCGGGTTGTTCTGGTTTTTCTTTAAAGTGCTTGGGGTTATCTTTCTGATGATGTGGTTCAAATGGACTTTCCCCCGCCTGCGTGTTGACCAGATATTGAACCTCGAATGGAAATACCTGCTGCCAATCAACCTTTTCAATATCCTGCTTATGGCTGCTGTTGTGCTTTTCGGGTTGAGTTTTTAACAATTGAAATCTGAATCATGAAATCGATAATCAAATATATTACTGAAATACTAAAAGGTATCTGGACTCTCCTCACCGGGATGCGGGTTACGGCGAAATACTTTTTCACCCCATGGAAAAACGTTACCCAGCAATACCCGGAAAACCGCAAGACCCTGAAGATTGCCGACCGGTTCCGGGGCGAGGTCATTATGACCCACAACGAAAATAATGAACATAAATGCACTGGTTGTGGTATCTGTGAACTTAACTGCCCTAACGGTTCTATCGAAATTATTACAAAAAGTCTTATTTCTGAAGACGGGAAAAAGAAACGTGTTATCGATAACCATATTTATCATTTGGGGATGTGCACCTTCTGCAACCTATGCATAAAAGCATGTCCTACCGGTGCCATTGTGATGGGACAGGAATTTGAACATTCAGTTTGGGACCGCACAAAACTTACCAAAGTCCTGAACCAACCTGGCTCAAAAATAATGGAAGGTGTTAAAGAATAGCTTTTTAGCCCTTAAATTCTTTAATGATTAACTGACTGACAATAAAATTATGAACAGCGAAATTCTATTTTTTCTACTTTCGGGAATGATTGTCGTTTTCTCGATAATGACAGTTACCAGCCGTAAGATTCTAAGGTCGGCAGTTTACCTGCTCTTTGTGCTGATAAGCACCGCAGGGCTCTATTTTATGCTCAACTACAACTTTCTGGCGGCAGTGCAGCTTACGGTTTATGCCGGTGGCATTGTGGTACTGATTATTTTCTCCATACTACTCACCAGCCACATAAGTGAACGGGCTCAAATGGCCGGTAAATTTCAGGGGCTGATGTCAGCACTGGCTGTGATTGCCGGGGCAACACTGACCCTGATCACCATACTTATGTATTCATTTCCTGCCAAAGCAGTCACCGAAATTCCGTCGGATGTTAAAAGCATCGGAAGGTCTCTGATTTCTTATCAGGAAAACGGCTATGCATTACCCTTCGAAGTGGTCTCTATACTTTTACTGGCTTCTATGATTGGAGCTATCATCGTTGCCCGGAAAGAAACCGCTCTTTCAAAGAATAGTAATAAATAAGCAGTCAGAAGAACAAAAACAAAACAGCAAATCATGACCGGAACCATTCCTCTTCAGTATTTTCTGATAATCAGTACCCTGATGTTCTTTACCGGCATCTTCGGATTTCTGACCCGCAAAAACCTGATCACCATGCTCATGTCGATCGAGTTGATCTTAAACTCGGTAAACATAAATTTTGTGGCATTCAACCGCTTTCTTTATCCTGACAACCTGCAGGGCCACTTTTTCTCACTGATAGTCGTTGCCGTTGCAGCTGCTGAAGCTGCCGTAGCCATTGCCATCATTATCAACATATACCGGAACTTCCGTTCTATCGATGTTGACAAGGTGGATGAAATGAAATTTTAATTGAATTATCCTGAGTAATCATATTACGATAACCAAAAGGACTACAGCATATGATTGATTACACTTACACATTGCTTATCCCACTCATTCCACTGGCAGTTTTCCTGTTTACCGGGCTTACCGGCATGAAAATGAAGCCAATCGTTTCGGGAATAATCGGAACAACCGGACTGTTTATTGTGGCTGTGCTTTCATACCTCACTGCCATCCGCTATTTCTGGACCGACCATGTTGCCGGAACAGGGTACACGTCGATGAAAGCAATTGAGATAACTTGGCTAAATCTTACTGATAAACTCAGTATTCACCTGGGTATTTTGCTCGACCCTATATCGGTAATGATGCTGATTGTCGTTAGTACCGTTTCCCTTATGGTGCATATCTACAGCCTGGGATATATGAAAGGTGAAAAAGGATTTGCCCGTTTTTATGCTTTCCTCTCTCTTTTCAGCTTTTCAATGTTGGGTCTTGTGCTGGCTACCAATATTTTCCAGATGTACATTTTCTGGGAACTGGTTGGTGTTTCCTCATTCTTGCTGATTGGTTTCTATTATGAAAAACCCAGTGCAGTTGCGGCATCCAAGAAAGCGTTTATTGTCACCCGTTTTGCCGACCTGGGTTTCCTCATCGGAATATTGATGTTGTCATTTATGACAGACACTTTTGATTTTCAAACCCTGGTAAGTCCAACCGGGCCAGCCATTACACAGGCAGGTGGAGCAGCATTTCTTGGTCTGAGCGCCATTACCTGGGCTTTGATTCTGATCTTTATTGGCGGTGCCGGTAAATCAGCTATGTTTCCGCTGCACATCTGGTTGCCCGATGCCATGGAAGGCCCGACTCCGGTTTCCGCACTCATCCATGCAGCCACTATGGTTGTTGCGGGTGTTTACCTGGTAGCCCGTCTATTCCCGGTTTATTCATTGGTCGCCCCCGATGCCTTGCATGTAGTTGCCTGGGTAGGCGGTATCAGTTCACTTTTTGCGGCTATT
>JBBQBC010000189.1:0-7768 GCA_038317155.1 Bacteroidales bacterium | reverse complement strand
AAACATGGCCGTTATCCATGAAGTTCAATTAGTAAATTACCTCACAGCCACTAAAATTGAGCATGGATTACTCATTAATTTTGGCTCATCGGTAAAGATAAAACACAAATTCAAGACTTATAAAAAACCACAATAAATTTGACTACGCAATTTAAAAGCCTGTAAATCTTGTTAATCTTGTCAAAATAAACATGTTAATCTTGTTAATCTTGTCAAAGAAACATGTAAATCATGTTAATCTTGTCAAAAAGAAACATGTAAATCATGTTAATCTTGTCAAAAAAAACATGTAAATCTTGTTAATCTTGTCTGGAAAGCATTTAAATCCTGACACTTCCAGGCATAAAAAAACCCCGCCAATGGCAGGGTTAAAAGATTAAAGCACAACTATAAAGTTAGGCTAATTTAACCTTTACGGCGTTTAAGCCTTTCTTGCCTTCCTGAAGTTCAAATGTTACTGTGTCACCTTCATTAACGCGGTCGATTAAACCAGTTGCGTGAACAAAGTACTCTTTTCCGGACTCTTCGTCAAGAATAAATCCGTAACCTTTTGATTCATTGAAGAATTTTACTTTTCCTGTTTTCATGATAATGTAAAAAATTAAAAATAAGCGCAAATTTAATGAAATATCAATTAGAATCACAAAAAACTGTGAAAATTTCTAATTTCTAATTTCCAATGCCTGATTGACAATTTCGGATTTCGGATTTCGGATTTCGGATTTCGGATTAGCCAACTGCTAATTCCCAATTTCGGATTTCTGATTTCGGATTTCGGATTTACCAGCTTCTTATTGCCAACTGCCAATTCCCAATTTCGGATTTCAGATTTCAAATTTCGGATTTGCCAACTGCTTTTTGCCAACTGCTTTTTGCCAACTGCCTATTGCCAAATGCAAACTTCTTATTGCCAACTAACTACATCAACCCCGAAAGCTGCTCCATCAGCAACTGAATCTTCATCCCGGCATCGGCTTTCTTCTTGTTTTCAGCTTCCACCACTTCAGGTTTGGCATTGCTTACAAAGCGCTCGTTGCCAAGTTTCTTCATCACTGAATCCAGAAATCCACGGGTATATTCCAGCTCTTTGGTTAGTTTTTCCTTTTCGGCTTCCAGATCAACCCCTTCGCCCAGGGGAATGTAATATTCATTGGATCTTACCATAAATCCCGCGGCAGCGGAAGGCTTTTCGTCAACGTATTCAATCAGGCTGATGTTTCCAAGTTTGGCAATCACCGTGTCGAATCCGGTACCCGTCTGAGCGCCGGCAGACTTCACTTTCATTTCAACCTGATCCTTAAAGGCGATGTTCTTCTCTTTACGGACATTGCGAACTCCAATGATAACCCCGGATGCAACCTGGAAATCAGCAAGCAACCCGGTATCAGCTACTCCGGCTCCCGGCATCATGGAAATCATAATGCTTTCCCCATCTTTGCGTTCGGCCAGCAGATGCCATATCTCCTCCGTTATAAAAGGCATAAACGGATGCAACACCTGCATCAGTTTTTCAAAGAATCCAACAGTTGCCTTGAGTGTAAGTGAATCAATGGGTTGCTGGTAGGCTGGCTTTACCATTTCGAGGTACCATGAGCAGAAATCGTCCCAAACCAGTTTGTAAGCGGCCATCAACGCTTCAGAAAGGCGATATTTCTCAAAATTATCTTCAATCTGCATCAGTGCTTCGTTCAATCTGGCACCGAACCACTTTACCGAAATTTGTGCATACGCAGGTTGGGCGAGTGAGGGTTCCTCCTGCCAGCCTTTTACCAGTCGCAATGCATTCCATACCTTATTGCTGAAATTTCGTCCCTGTTCGCAAAGGCTTTCATCAAACGGAAGGTCATTGCCTGCCGGAGAAGTCAGCAGCATCCCCACGCGCACACCATCGGCGCCGAATTTCTTGATCAGATCAATCGGGTCGGGGGAATTACCCAGTGATTTCGACATTTTCCGGCCAAGCTTGTCGCGTACGATCCCGGTAAGGTAAACATTTCTGAACGGAATATCTTTCCGGTATTCCTGACCGGCCATGATCATGCGTGCCACCCAGAAAAACAGAATTTCGGGGGCTGTAACCAGGTCGTTGGTCGGGTAGTAATACTTAATATCTTCATTGTCAGGATTCCTGATTCCATCAAATACAGAAATCGGCCAAAGCCACGACGAAAACCAGGTATCGAGCACATCTTCATCCTGTGTCAGATCGGCAAGGGTAAGCGAAGCATTTCCTGACATCTGACGGGCTTTTTCAAGCGCCAGTTCAGCTGTTTTGGCAACCACAAACTCCCCTCCGGGCAGGTAATAGGCAGGGATTCGCTGTCCCCACCACAATTGCCGGCTGATGCACCAGTCGCGGACATTTTCCATCCAGTGGCGGTAGGTATTTTTGAACTTGTCGGGATGAAAATGAATGGTATCGTTCATCACAACCTCCAGCGCAGGTTGCGCCATATCAGCCATCTTCATAAACCACTGAAGTGAAAGCTTGGGTTCAATGACTTCATCGGTACGCTCCGAGAACCCGACATTGTTCACATAATCGTCAATTTTCAGGATATGCCCGTGATTGAGCAGGTTTTCAACTATCTTTTTCCTAACCTGAAAGCGGTCTTCGCCGATGTAAAGCTGTGCCTTTTCATTCAGGGTGCCGTTGTCGTTAAAGATATCTATGGATTCCAGTTTATGCTTCAGTCCGATGTTGTAGTCATTGATGTCATGGGCCGGGGTAATCTTGAGGCATCCGGTTCCGAACTCGCGGTCAACGTATTCATCTTCGATCATCGGGATCGACCGTTTGATCAGTGGCACCAACACCCTTTTCCCGCGAAGGTGTTGAAACCTCTCGTCATCCGGATGAAAGCAAACAGCTGTATCGCCGAGAATGGTTTCAGGGCGGGTGGTGGCTATGGTAACCCAATCATCTTCTGAGCCTTCTACCTTATAACGTAGATAGTAAAGTTTTGAATTTACCTCTTTATAGATAACTTCTTCGTCCGACAGGGCAGTAAGCGCCTTCGGGTCCCAGTTAACCATGCGTACCCCACGGTAGATCAGACCTTTATTGTAAAGATCAATAAATACATCGATCACCGACTCGTACATACTTTCGTCCATGGTGAATTTTGTACGGTCCCAGTCGCAGGAAGCACCCAATTTTTTCAACTGTTCGAGGATGATGCCACCATGCTTTTCTTTCCATTCCCAGGCATGTTCCAGAAATTCTTCGCGGGTAAGGCTTGACTTTTCGATGCCATGTTCTTTAAGTTTGGCCACAACCTTAGCCTCGGTGGCAATGGTAGCATGATCGGTTCCCGGCAACCAGCAGGCATTTTTACCCAGCATACGGGCACGACGCACCAACACATCCTGAATGGTGTTGTTGAGCATGTGGCCCATATGCAACACCCCGGTAACATTGGGAGGCGGAATCACAATGGTGTAGGGTTCGCGTTTATCGGGAACCGATTTGAAGTATTTTTTATCAAGCCAGTAATGGTACCATTTGTCTTCAATGCCCGAAGGGTCGTATTTGGCAGGAATTTCCATGTTCAGAAAGCTATGCTGTGGTTATTTAAACGAAGGTGCAAAAGTAGTAAAAAAACGGAAGTCAGAAGATGGAGGTCAGAGGTCAGAGGTCAGCCCTTCGACAAGAGTTCAGGGACCGAAGTCAGAAGTCAGAAGTCGACTCTTCAACATTGCTCAGTGGCCGAGATCGGATAACGGGTTCTATAAATCCTTCGTTATTTTTGATCTGAAGTGCGACTGGCAGGTTCGTCATTTATCATTCGTCATTTATCATTCGTCATTCTTCATTCTTCATTCGTCATTCGTCATTCGTCATTCGTTATTCGTCATTCGTCATTCGTCATTCGTCATTCGTTGGTCCCTGAATACTTGCCAAAGGGCATTCGTAATTCTCCATTCAAAATTCATCCACTCTGTTTACCTTTGCAGAAATCACGATGCATGAAAGTCACCGGTTTCACCTTTATCCGAAATGCTGTTAAGTATGACTACCCTATAGTGGAGGCCATTACCTCTATTCTGCCCCTGTGCGATGAGTTTGTAGTGGCAGTGGGGAATTCCGAAGACAATACGAGAGAATTGATCGAACGGATTAATTCACCAAAAATCAGGATTATTGATACTGTGTGGGACGACAGCCTTCGGGAAGGCGGGCAGGTACTGGCGGTTGAAACCAACAAGGCTTTAGATGCCGTGAGTGCTGACAGCGACTGGGCTATTTACATTCAGGGCGATGAGGTACTGCATGAGCAATACCATGAATCCCTGAAAAGAGCTATGACTCAATGGAAGGATCAACCAGAAGTGGAAGGTCTGTTGCTGAATTATCTGCATTTTTATGGCTCTTATGATTTTGTCGGTGATAGCCGCAGATGGTATAGGAAAGAAGTCAGGATAATCCGCAACGATAAAACCATCAGATCCTACCGCGATGCCCAGGGGTTTCGCATAAACGACCGGCCTTTACAGGTAAAACCGGTAAATGCAACCATGTATCATTACGGGTGGGTAAAACCTCCGGAAGCCCAGCAGGCAAAGCAGGAAAATTTCAATAAACTGTGGCACGATGATAATTGGGTAAATAAAAACGTCCCGAAAACCGATGGATTCGATTACTCACAGATTGATTCACTTGCTCACTTCACCGGCACGCATCCCAAAGTAATTATGGAAAGGATCAGCCGACAGAACTGGAATTTCAGTTTCGACCCAACCAAAAAACGATTGCCATTCAAATCAAGGTTGCTTCATTCAATTGAAAAACTGACCGGTTGGAGAATCGGAGAGTACAGGAATTACAGGATAATTGATTAGATAATTTACTGATCTCAAGAGAGTTCTGTAAATTATTGGAAATTTAACTTATTGATATTCTGAATAAACAAGGCCAATCCGTTGGTGAAATTTCATGTTTTTTTTCCGAAAAGTTCGGAACAGGTCGTGGTTTGATGGCTTAACAGAAAAGTAAGGAACCTAACGTCAGTAATTATCGAACTCACGTTAATCTCCTAATCTGTAAATTATCCTCCCCTACCATCGTTCCATATTTACAAATATTATTACTTTTGCTGAAAATAAATGACTCGTATGGATTTGAAAGAAATCATGGCCATAGGCGGCAAGCCGGGACTATATAAAATGGTAGCCCAGGCTAAGAATGGAATCATCGTTGAATCAATTATTGATCAGAAGCGTATTCAGGCTTTTACCAGCGACAAAATAAGTTCTCTCGAAGAGATCAGTATTTTTACCGAAACCGAAGACAAGCCACTAAAAGAGGTATTAAAATGCTTTTTTGACAAGCTTGAAGGCAAAGAAGCACCGGAATTCAAAAACGACAATAATAAACTAAAAGCATTTTTTGCCGAAGTTTTGCCGGATTATGATAAAGATAGGGTTTACACTTCGCACATGCAGAAGATTGTAAGCTGGTACAACCTGCTAATCAGGTATAATTTGCTTGATTTCAGCGATAAGGAAGAAACAACTGAAGAAACCACTGAAGAAGCTCCCGGCCAAGAAGCCAAAACCGAATAAATTAAAAGTCCGTATTGATTGCGGACTTTTTTTCTAATTTTACTTTTCAGACTTGTTACAATGAAGAAATACATCCTGGACTTTAAAATTCTTACAAACCAACCACTTAACCACAACCACAACCTGCTTGAACTGGAATGCAGCGGGCCATTGCCGGCCATGTTACCCGGCCAGTTTGCCGAGGTTCGTGTAGATGGTTCCGTAAACACCTACTTACGCAGACCTTTTTCGATACACAGGGTCAACCCGGAGCGCAATTCAATCCACCTGCTGATCAAATCGGTCGGAGAAGGCACTCATTCCCTGGCAAATCTCGCAACCGGTGCAATGGTAAATATTCTACTACCGTTAGGAAACGGTTTCCCGATAAAAGAAAATGGCAATGTTCTGCTGGTTGGCGGTGGCTGTGGCGTGGCACCCTTGTGGTTTCTGGCCGAACAACTTAAGAAAAGAGGCAATAAAGTTTCTATGCTTATCGGTGGCCGCAGTGCCATTGATGTTCTACTGGCTAATGAATATGCACTTTTCGGAAAAGTTTACCTTTCTACGGAAGACGGAAGCCTTGGCGAAACCGGAATGGTGACCGGACATTCTGTTTTAAATCAGGAAAAACTGCCATTCACAGGCATATACTGCTGCGGCCCTGACGGCATGATGAAAGCGGTTTCACATATAGCCGAACAACAGGAAATCACCTGCCTGGTTTCACTGGAAAATACCATGGCCTGCGGCATTGGGGCTTGCCTCTGTTGCGTGGTTAACACCAATCAGGGACACCGTTGTGTCTGCACCGACGGACCTGTATTCAATTCACTGGAGCTCAAAGGCTGGAGCGCTGAGACAGAGGTTGGATGTTCGATTGAGAAATGAAAGTGGAATGATGGAATGTTGGGATGTTGGGATGTTGGAACAATGGAATGATGGATTTCTGAAACCCTGAAACTCTGAAACTCTGAAACTTTTTACTTTAACCCTTTTACTTAAAAAATGGCCAACCTGTCCACCACCATACACAAGCTAAATCTAAAGAATCCGGTTCTTACGGCATCAGGCACTTTCGGCTATGGTGAAGAATTCGATGATTTTATAAATGTGAATGCGCTCGGAGGCATCATAGTTAAAGCCACCACCTCGAAGCACCGTGAAGGGAACCCTTATCCCCGTATGGCTGAAACGTCGATGGGCATGCTGAATGCTGTCGGATTGCAGAATAAAGGCATCGACTACTTTGTTGAAAACATCTATCCCAAACTACTGAAATACAGCAACTGCATTATAGCCAATGTATCTGATTCGACGGTTGAAGGCTATGTTGAGGTTGCTGAAAAAATGAATAAACTTGAGCATATCAACGCCATCGAACTGAATATTTCGTGTCCGAATGTAAAGGAAGGCGGCATGGCTTTTGGCACAAGCTGCCCGTCGGCCATTGCGGTAACACGCGCAGTCCGGGCGGTTTACGATAAAACGCTGATTGTAAAGCTTTCGCCTAATGTAACCAGTATTGTTGAAATTGCACAGGCTGTTGAAACGGCCGGTGCCGATGCTGTTTCGCTTATCAATACCCTGTTGGGAATGGCCATTGATGCCGAAAAGAGAAAACCGGTATTGTCAACCATCACCGGAGGACTATCCGGGCCCGCCATTAAACCCATCGCGCTTCGGATGGTATGGCAGGTTGCCAAAGCTGTTAAGATTCCTGTCATTGGAATCGGAGGCATCACCACAGCAACTGATGCTATTGAATTTTTGCTGGCCGGAGCCAGCGCCATCCAGGTAGGAACAGCCAATTTCGTTGATCCACAGGCAACCATTAAAATCATTGCCGGAATCGAAGATTACCTGCAGCGCCATCACATCAGCGATGTAAAGCAGTTAATTGGGGGATTAAACTACTGATAACCCCCTTTTCACAAACAAAGACTTCCAATTTCGGATTGCGGATTTCGGATTGCAGAATTCGGATTTCGGTTTTCGAATTTTTTGAATCCTTCTTACTTCTGACCTCTGATTTCGGATTAACCCACATCCTATTGCCAACTGCCAACTTAGCCCTTGAACCTTTGAACCTTTGAACCCTTGAACCTTTGAACCTTTGAACCCTTGAACCCTTGAACCCTTGAACCATTGAGAAGCGGAGCTAAGTACCCAAAGAACAAAAGGAAGGGGTAGCAGCATTATCGTAGTGGAGAGTGTTAACGCT
>JBBQBC010000188.1:0-7772 GCA_038317155.1 Bacteroidales bacterium | reverse complement strand
TTTAACTGATAAAAAGTGGTGTAATTCACAAACCAGATGCACGGTTTTTTGATGTTATTACATTATTTCCATGCACCTGATTCTCTTTTTCATCATGTAGTAGTTTTATTTTGAAGTATATAGATATTTTTCAGCAAGCCCTAAATAGATTAATAAAAAGAGTTGGCGCATGTTGTGATAAAAAGCAAGCCCTCGCTAATATGGATGCGCTGATGCTTGCCTGAAACGGAAACTGCCGGAGTGACTTATGTCCGCTCCGGCAGTTTATATAATTAAAGGTTCCTATTTCAATCCTCTTTTCTTCAGCAACGCTTCAATAGAGGGTTCCTGTCCCCTGAATTTTTTGTACTGAACCATTCCTTCGTCATCCCCACTTTCGGCCAGGCAATTCTTGCGAAAGCTGGCTGCCAGGTCTTTGTTGAAGATATCGCCCGACTGTTTGAAATAGTCAAACGCATCAGCATCGAGTACGGCTGCCCACAGGTAAACATAATATCCGGCAGCATATCCACCATCGAAAATATGGCTGAAATAGGTTGTGCGGTAGCGTGGCCATATTTCTTTAATCAGTCCTATCTTATCCATTGACTGTTTTTCAAAGGCAACTACATCCCCAACCTCTGCCGGAGTGCTCAACTTGTGGTAATCCATGTCGAGTATAGAAGCGGCAATGTATTCCACATTGTCGAAACCCTGGTTAAACAAACCGCTGTTCTCAATTTTGGCGATCAATGCATCAGGAATTACTTCTCCGGTTTTGTAATGTTTGGCATACATACGCAATACCTCAGGTTCGCCGGCCCAGTTTTCATTTATCTGCGAAGGCATCTCTACATAATCCTGAGGAACATTGCCCGCTGTACGGGTATATTTTCCGGTGGTAAACAAGCCATGGAGGGCGTGTCCGAATTCATGGAAAAGGGTAGTGGTTTCATCCCAGTTCAAAAGTGACGGAACATCGCCCGTTGGTGGGGTAAAATTGCAGACTAAGGAAACAACGGGGTCAACCTTTTTACCATTTTCCCATCCCGAAGACTGAAAATCGGTACACCAGGCTCCTCCACTCTTTGAATCGCGGGGATAGTAATCGAGATAAAGAATGCCCAGATGCGAACCATCGGATTCCTTAACCTCAAATGTTTCGACATCCTTCTGGTAAACAGGCAGATCGGTAACTTTGGTAAAGGTGATGCCGTACAACTTTCCGGCTACTGCAAACATGCCTTCACGCACATTGTCAAGACTGAAATAGGGCTTCAACTCATTTTCGTCAAGATCATATTTTTGTTTGCGGAGTTTTTCGGCATAAAACCACCAGTCCCATGATTCGAGTTTAAAACCGGCGCCTTCTTTGTCGGCAATCTTCTGCATCTCAATAAGTTCTGCTTTGGCAACCGGCAGGGCGGCAACCATCAGCTTATTCAGAAATACGTCAACATTGGCCGTTGTTTTTGCCATATTTTCATCAATAATATAAGCGGCATAATTATCATAACCCAGTAGTTTTGCTTTTTCAGCGCGCAGCCTGATCATGTCGGTAACTACCTTTTTATTGTCATTGGCATTACCGTTGTTGCCCCGCATAAAATAACCGGAATAGATTTTCTCCCTAAGTTCGCGGTTTTTGGCATATTGCAGGAAAGGAATCATGCTCGGTTTTGACAGGGTGAAAACCCATTTCCCATCTTTCCCGGCCGATTTGGCTGTTTCAGCGGCGGCTGAAATCACGCCTTCAGGTAAACCATCAAGGTCAGCCTTTTTTTCTATTACCAATTGAAAGTTTTTATTGGTTTCCGCCAGGAGGTTGTCGCCAAAATTAATGGCCAGCATCGAAAGCTGCTCATTAATCTTACGCAACTGATCCTGCTGATCTTTTGGCAGGTTGGCTCCCTGGCGATCAAAATCGCGGAAGTACTTTTCAGTTACTCTTATCTGCTGTGCATCGAGGCCCGATTCGTTGCGTTTGTTATAAACTGCCTTAATTTTTTCAAACAGTTTGGCATTCATAGAGATGTTGTCGTTGTGCCCTGAAAGCAATGGGGAAACTTTTTTTGCTATTTCCTGCATCTGAGGGTCGGTATTGGCTTCATTTACATTGAAAAATACCTTGCTTACCTTTGTGAGCAGTTTGCCCGATTTATCAAAAGCAAGGATGGTATTCTCAAAGGTCGGGGCCTCGGTGTTGGCTACAATGGCTTCAATTTCAGCATCGTGTTGTTTCATGCCTTCAATAAAGGCCGGAAGGTAGTGCGAGGTGTCAATTTTATCGAAAGGGGGCACCTGAAAGGGAGTAGTGTACTCAGCAAAGAAAGGATTGTCGGAATCCTTTTCAGTCTTTTGTCCGTTTTTACAGCCGGTGAAGGTCAGCAAAGCAACTGAAAGCATCAGCAGCAGGGAGTTTTTCATAATAAGGAATGATTTTGTGATTAAAAAGTCGTTTGTTATTTTGCTGCAAATGTATAAGGTATAAGGGTAATAACAAGTTAAATACAGGTTTTTTAATTTTCCTGGAAATATACTTGTCAACAAGGCCTTATCGGAGCTGTTTTAACTGGAACTCAGGGGTTGGTCTCTTTCGCGATAAATGCATTTCTGGCAACATTCCCGATCAGGTTAGTGGCAAAAACATCAATAGAACCGCCGATAACGCCCCCGGCCAGCGGAATAGCTTTCCCCAGGTTGACGACACCCCGGCCACCGGTTTTGGAGAGGAGCAGAAACCCGACTTTCCGGTTGATGGCAATGATGGCGCTCTCCGAAATACGGCCAATCATTTGTGCGGTAAGCTTTGTGCCAATGCTGATCCCGATTTCCTGCAATATATCTTTCGCCATGTTTCCGGCAAGGCAAACATAAATCATCGATTTTACCCGGTCGTCGCGGATATCGTGGCCGCCCATGTAAGCAATGGCTGCAATCATCCGTACCTGAAAATAGAGAACGCTCATCAGGTTGGCCGGGATGGCTACCGGCAAAGTTGCAAATCCACCAAGGCCTGTGATAAAGCCGCTTGAACCAGCTTTGGCATTCTGCCAGCGGATCATGGAATTCGCCCTTTCGGTAAGCGTGCCCTCCTGTTTCAGATAGGAACGGGCCAGCTCTTCGGCCGAATCCATGCCCGGAAGACCCTGTATGGCTTTTTCGTAGGCAAGGTCAAGCGCCTGGAGAACTATGGAGTGGGTTGGTTTTTTTGGCATGGTCTGGATTAATGGAACACTGGAATACTGGTTAATGGAATACTGGAATGATGGAATGTTGGAATAATTTTGATACACGCTGCGTGTCACATATGTTGTATCTCAAGCTTTTGAGCCCTTTCAGCTTTCAATGTCAGCATCAAAAATACAATTCCTATCACAAAAAAAGTGGCGATTGCAAGCACGGAGTATCGCATACTTCCGGTAATGGCTTCAATCATACCAAAACTGAAAGTGCCGGCCACGGTTGCAAGTTTTTCCATAACATCATAAAAACTGAAAAAACTGGTATGGTCAGTTGTATTTTCGGGTAGCATTTTACTGTAGGTTGACCGGGCAAGTGCCTGTGATCCACCCATGACAAGACCGATAAAGAAAGCGGCAATCATAAATTGCATTGAGTTGGTGATGTAGAAGGCTCCTATACAGACGAAAATCCACATAAATACCGAAATCAGCAATGCCTGCAGATTCCCGATTCTGCCTGAAAGCCTCGAAAACATCCAGGCGCCACCCATGCCGACCAGTTGTATAATGAGAATGGTCATAATCAGCACATCCTCTTTCAGTCCCAGTTCTTTTTCCCCGTAGGTAGCTGCCATAAACATGGTAGTAAGCACCCCCATCATCATAAAGAAAAAGCCAATCAGGTAAAGACTGAGTTTACGCATTCCACGGATTTGCTGAAATACTTTATCAAGCTCCCGGTAACCTTCCAGAAATATACTCCTGTCCTTGTTCTTCTGACGTTTGCGGAAGGTATATCTGGGCAGGCGACGGAAAGTAATCTGCGAGAATCCGATCCACCATAAAAAGACTGTAAGGAAAGAGATGCGTGCCGGCAGGAAAGGATCGCTGATCCCAAACCAGGCCGGTTTCATAATCATCAGCAGATTAAACAGCAAGAGAACTACTCCGCCCAGATAACCCATAGAGTAACCGCGCGCACTGACTTTATCCTGTTCTTCGGGAGCACAGATCACCGGAAGGAATGAATTATAATAGACGATACTTCCGCCATAGCCTATGGTTCCCATCGCGAAAGCAATAATGCCCAGCTCAACATTATTCTTGTCAAAGAAGAAAAGCATTCCGCACGACAAGGCACCCACCCAGGTAAAGAACTGCATAAACGACTTCCGGCGTCCGGTGTAGTCGGCCAGCGATGAAAGCAACGGTGAAAGTATCGCCACCACCATGTATGCTGCCGCGATGGACCAGGAATACAAAACAGTATTGATGACTTCCCTGCCGAAGAAGATAACGGTGAAATCGTCAGGCCCTGACCGGGTTACCTGGTTGTAATAAATGGGAAATATGGTTGAGGCGATGGTGAGCTGATAGACTGAATTGGCCCAGTCGTACATGACCCATCCCCTGATCACTTTTGGGTCACCTTTTCTGATGGGTGTGTTCCTGATTCCTTTTTTCATTCGTGCAGGTAAACTTATTGCTAAGATAGAATATTTTATAATATTCCGGTGATTTCGCTCAATCCGGCTGTTTACCGCAAAATCGGTCAAAGTTAATAGATTGGCACTATTTATTTACATTGACTATTTTTCTTTTAAGGCCCGGATGAATTTTTAAAAATAGCACAGTTTTGCATGATTAGCCACAGGTTAAAATAGATACAGTTAAGGCAAATGTGTCAGTTTGTCAATCTTTGTTGCTTTTCAGGAAATAAATTTGCGGTTTACAGGTTACTTTTTGCCGGAATTAATATTTATATATCAGATGCCAACTTTATCAGGATGTATCCGAAAGGTATTTCTGATTCTGTTGCCTGCATTAAAATCCTGAAACGCTGAATTTCAAACTACAATAACTGCCCCTGTTATGACATTCTCAAACATTTTCTTTATTTTTCTGTATTATGCTGCGTTGATTCTGGTGTTGACTTATGCAGCATCACAAAAGAAAATTGGCAGACTCAGGATTTTTCTGATCAGTTTATTCTTAACTCCGATAGTCGGGTTCTTCGCTTACAGATTTTCTGAACCGAATTCTATTTTACATTACACTCGTTTCCGTTGCCCGAGATGTGGAATAGATTTTACCGAGCCAATGATTGACTGTCCATATTGCAGGCGGGATGGGGAGATTACCAAACTTCACCGCATTGCCATGAGAAGCGTTTGATCCAATCAGACTGCCTGGTTAATTCTTTTGAAGATTCTTAACGTTATTACTAATATGTAACTCAGGTTTAGATTTAGGTTGAGCCTGCCTGTCTGACAGTTCTGTTTCAAAAGAGATTTTAGTCAAATGGGGTTGAGATTGGGCCTGATGTAAATATTAAGTTGTAGAATCATGCTTAGGGGCTGCTTAACCTTAAAGCTTCGGCTGCGCTCAGCTCATCGCCTTAACCTTAACCTTTTCAAGGCTTCGCAAAGAAAGTTATTCTCATTCGGACTATAAAAACCTTTATTGAGGGACTATTTTCCACGGATTCCTCCGGGTTTCTTCATTTATCCCGGAAAGGTAAAAATTCCTCTTTTGATTTTCAGATCAAATAAGTACCTTCGGGCATTCATTTAATCTGCAAAGTATGGGGGCCCGTCCGAATTATTCAGGATTAATTTCATTGATCTGTCTTTTTATTCTCTTTTCAGGTTCCCTGAAAGTAGAGGCACAGAATCAGGATACGACAAAGGTTAGCAAACCGCCGGTTTCTGAAAAAGCCAAAACAGGTCTTAGCTTCGGGGCCCTTCCTGCAGTTGCTTTCGATTCTGATCTGGGCTTCGAGTACGGGCTTTTGGGAAATCTTTTCCAATATGGCGATGGAAGCACTTATCCGGATTACCGCTGGTCGCTCTATGCCGAATGGTCCCGCACAACCAAGGGAAGTGGTATCAATCAGTTGTTTTTTGATTCAAAATACCTGCTGCCCCATCAGATCAGGATTACGGCTGATTTTAGTTTTCTGACAGAACGGGCACTCGATTTTTATGGGTTTAATGGTTACGAATCAATATATAATCCTGCCTTTGAAGACGATTCAGATACGAATAACTATATTTCAAGGGTTTTTTATCGTCATGAACGGGAACTTGGCAGAATTACCCTCGATTTTCAGGGAAAGATCAACGACTTACCCCTGAGGTGGCTGGTGGGGTACGGCTATTTTAATACCCGCATTGGCCCGGTTGACATTAACAGGCTGAACAAAGGCCGCGATAATAAGGATAAATTGCCCGATGTTGACGGGCTATATGATAAATATGTAACCTGGGGCATCATTCCTGCGGAGGAGGCTGACGGAGGCACGCACAACTTTATTAAAACAGGTCTTGTTTATGATACCCGCGACAATGAGTCCAATCCGAATCATGGTATCTGGACGGAAGCGGTGATCATGACGGCGCCACGGTTTCTGGGCAACAGCGAAACTGCCTTCACGAAACTGGCAATTACACACCGGCAGTATTTTACACTAAGCAAAGATAAGCTGACATTTGCATACCGTGTGGGCTGGCAGGGAACCATTGACGGGCATGTGCCGTTTTACATGCAGCCTTACATGGTGAATACTTTTACCAAAACCACCAAGAATGATGGGCTGGGCGGTTCACGCTCCTTAAGGGGAATCCTGCGCAACCGCATTGTTGGCGAAGACTTTGCTTACGGCAATTTCGAGTTTCGCTGGAAATTCAGGAAAGTTTACCGCTGGAAACAAAACTTTTATTACTCACTCAATTTCTTTTCCGATCTGGGAGCTATAACCCAGGTAGTTCAGGTCGATAAAAGCCTGGTGCCTGCAGTCGGATTCAATGACTTTTTTGATAATAAAACCCAGGGCTTACACGCATCTTATGGGGCCGGATTGCGCATTGCCATGAACCAGAACTTCATACTGGCTGTGGATTATGGCCTGGCAGGCGATAAACGCGATGGCAAAAGCGGACTTTATATTAATCTCGGGTTCTTATTTTAGCGCAGGGCAAGGGGCTCAGGGCACATGTAGCAAAGCGAAATCCCGACCACTTCGTCGGGAGGGCGCAGGGCATGGGGCTCAGGGCGCAGGGCATGGGGAAGTTGGCAGTTGGCAAAAGTCAGTTGGCAAAGAAAAAAGGCAAAAAAGGGTTCAAAAGTTCAAGAGTTCAAAGGTTCAAGAGTTCAAAGATTCAAGGGTTTAGTTGGCAGTTGGCAATATGCAGTTGGCAATAAAGAAGTTGGCAAAGGAAAAAGGCAAAAAAGGGTTCAAGAGTTCAAGAGTTCAAGAGTTCAAGGGTTCAAAGGTTCAAGGGCTCAAGGGCTCAAGGGTTTAGTTGGCAGTTGGCAATATGCAGTTGGCAATAAAGAAGTAGACAAATCCGAAAACAGAAATCCGAAATCCGAAATCCGAAATTGAATATTGGCAAAAAGCAGTTGGCAGTTGGCAATAAAGAAGTTGGCAAAGGAAAAAGGCAAAAAAGGGTTCAAAAGTTCAAAGGTTCAAAGGTTCAAGAGTTCAAGAGTTCAAAGGTTCAAAGGTTCAAGGGCTCAAGGGCTCAAGGGTTTAGTTGGCAGTTGGCAATATGCAGTTGGCAAAGGAAAAAGGCAAAAAAGGGTTCAAAAGTTCAAGAGTTCAAA
>JBBQBC010000187.1:0-7786 GCA_038317155.1 Bacteroidales bacterium | reverse complement strand
GATGGTCAGCAAGCCGTTGGTGCCCTTTGCGATGACAACGACTGTTTCTATCCTTCACTTGGCGATGATGAGGATGGCATAACCATGCCCCCGTTTGTACTTCAGGGTTCTACAGTAACTTTAACTGCTGTAGCTTCTGTCGGCGGATTCCTCGATGCCTGGATGGACTTTAACATTGATGGCGATTGGGCCGATACAGGTGAGCACATCTTCACAAACCAGTCCTTGTCAGCAGGTTCCAACACACTGACTTTCAATGTACCTGCCAATGCAGCTATGGGTCAGTCCTATACACGTTTCAGGTTCAGAACAACCGGCACCCCGATCAGCTATGATGGGCTGGTTAATAACGGAGAAGTGGAAGACTATGCTGTTTACATTGAAGGTTCACAGCAGCAGATTCTTGATTTCGGGGATGCACCTGACAATCCTTTAAATCCAAATGACTTTCCGACACTGTTATCAAGCAATGGAGCCAGACATATCATTACCGGCAACACTTTCCTCGGCATCAGTATTGACGGTGAATCCGATGGTCAGCCTTCGCCTGCAGCCAACGGGGATAATCTTAATAACCTCAACGATGAGGATGGAGTTACCTTCCTGTGGCCAATGTCGCCGGGCAATCCATGCAAAATCCAGGTAGTGACCTCGGTTGGCAATGCGCTGTTTAATATGTGGATCGACTTTAACGGAAACGGATCGTGGGCCGATGCTGGAGAGCACGTTTATACCGATATAAATCCGGTCGCGGGCAACAACTACTTCACCTTTATGGTGCCGGGCACAGCTACACCAGGAACCACCTATGCCAGGTTCCGCTTCAGCCACCAGCCAGCGCTTTCTTACTCGGGGGCTGCCTATGATGGAGAAGTGGAAGACTACAGGGTAAACATCAGCAAATCAAGCCATAAATGGCATCAGCTGCCGGATGTTATCTTACCCGGGTTGCATTCAGATAATACAACTGAGGTGTCAGATGATTGGGTATGTAACGGAGGGCTTGTTACTCAAATCGACTGGTGGGGCAATTACGAAATGTATAATTCAGGTGAAATTAGGGGAGATGGAATCGATCATTTCATAGTGAATGTTTACTCCGATGCCGGTTGTCAACCAGATGCATCCATCCTGAGCTATACTGTTCCTTTCAGCAGTATAACCGAAGGAAACACAGGGCAGACCAACGTTGAATCAAGCATCATCTACAAATACAGCTACATTCTGCCACTGCCTTTCGCACAGATCAAGGATCATAAGTACTGGCTGAGTATTCGTGCTATATCTGCCAACGCATCGAATCCGGCTGTTTGGAGGTGGCAGGAGGCTAACCGGTGGATCAATCCGGTAAGTTGTGCTTCCGAGTCTAAGGCTGCCGGAATGGCATGGCAGCCAATCTTCTTCCCTGACCCGGCACCGGGCCAATACAGCGATCTGGCTTTCTCGATCATCAACTCTCAGAGTAAAACTTTAAATATGAAGGTTTACCTGCAGGGCTTATATGCCGGTGACGGAGTAATGCATAAGGCCCAGAATGATGCTGGCGATCAGTTCCCCGGAAACACGGCCGATCAGGTGATTGTTGAATTGCACAACGCAGGCAATTACGATGTTATTGAGCATACTTTCAACAATGTGGAGCTCAGTACCAGCGGCGATATTTCGATCAGCCAGGTGCCTGAAAGTTTGAATGCTGATTATTACATTACCATAAAACACAGGAACAGCATCACAACGACGACTGCAAACCCGGTTTCCTTCAGCGAAAGCGATGTTTTGTATGATTTCAGCACCTCTGCTTCTAAAGCATACGGGAACAATTTGTTGCAGATGATTGACGGGTATTTTGTGGTCTTTGGCGGCGATGTAAACCAGGATGGCATTGTTGATACCGCCGATATGACTCCGGTTGACAACGATTCGGCCGGTTATTTTTCGGGCTACCTGGTTTCCGATATAAACGGCGATGGGATTATTGATACGGCTGACATGACTACTGTTGATAACAATGCGGCAGGGTATGTGGGGAGTGTGACACCCTGAAAATAAACTGAATTAACAATGGCTTGAAAAGAGAGGCGCCCGAAATGGGGGCCTCTCTTAAGTTTTTACTTTAATTTGCTTTGGGAAAGTTAAGAATAAATGTGACACTGAAGTTTAATGTTAATATCTGATTTATGTAGTTCGTTTTCATTAACAAAAAAATAACAGCAACTCATTGTACCACAATATAAATTAATTTGTTTATTAATAAAAAAGTTCTAATAATTAAATTTATAATCATGAAAAACATTCTAAATATCATCGCTTTTGCTACCCTTTGCTCCATACAATCCATTAATATTCAAGCTCAGGTAATCCGCACCTGGACAGGACTGGGTGATGGGCACTCCTGGTATAATGCTATGAATTGGAATTCTGTGACTTGTAAATATGGGAATGAACAAGACGGTTATGTTTATCAAACGGGCCATGTTGCGCCTAGAAGCGGTGAAATAGTTGTATTTGACAATATTGGAAACCTTACCATTACAACCCCTAGTATTGCAATTGGTAATATCCCCTATACAGATTATTCAGAGGTTGTCAATAATTGTAGTTATGGAGGTGGTACATTATACTCACTTCAGATTTTAAATAGCAATATTATTTTTGTTAACACTCAGGTTTGGGTTGACGGGGCTTCTGCAACAATACCTGGTTATAACGAAGCATTGAAACTTCAAAACTCTTCATTAACATGTTGGCAATTGGGTGGAGGTTATGCTGGCGGAGGATCCTCTCAGCCCCAGAATATGAATTCGATTTATGCTGAAAACAGTACAATCACAACTACCTGGTTTCAAACTGGCTTTTTCACAGGTGGAAGAACATATTTTTCAAATTGCACGATTAATACTCCATCCTTTAGCCCTTACAGTAATAATGATTTCCCGGATGAAATAGATGAATTTACCGGGTGTACTATTAATACCGGCCAGGTTTCTTTTGGACCAAAATGTATTGCAATCGCGACAAATTGCACGTTTAATATGTCCGGTGTCAGTCCGGGCTTTATTCTGAATTGGTATGCTACTCAAAACAGTGTTACATTGAATAACGTTCAAATCAATGTTGATGCAAATGCAACCTATTTAGATATTGCATACAAACAAGGAGCTTCAATAATAAACGGGAACATTAACTGTAATAGTGCCGATCCTAATTTCACGATAAATTTTCATAATACCAGCAATACTATTTCGTTTCCGTTACAATTAAATGGGAATCTTATTTTACAGAATGGAGGGATTTACATAGGTAATCAGGGTGTTTTAGAAATCACCGGTAACCTTGAAATGACTGGAACTCCTAATCCAAATTGCACCAAAGATGTGAAAATAAATAACCAGACTATTTTCCAAATTGGTGGCTTAAACAATTTTGTTAATTATAACCTTGGACCCTATGGCCCAATTCCTGGCGGCTCTCGTTTCGGCCTTAAATTTTCCGGTTCCGGTGATTCTCATGTAAACTGGCCAATAGGTTTTCCGGTGGATACCCTTACCATTGAGAAAACGGGATGTGGAAAAGTATATATTGACAATTCACCCTTACATGTTACAGGCAAACTCAACGTAAAATCAGGTCAGCTTATTTTATCGCCACAGGCAGGCAGCAACTATTCATTGGTTGACGGTGCTGATTTAATCCTTGCAAATGGCGGGAGCCTTTTATTACAAAATAATGCCAATATTGCCGTTGCCGGAAACTTTCTTGACAATAATGTGGCCAACAACCCGGCAACCTGCAATGGTTTTAACAATGCAGCGCCAAATACGGTTGCTTTTTACAATACCCAATATACGCCTGTCGGCCGAGTGATTGGAAGTGCTGGCAGCACGAGCTTAGGAAATGTTGTTTTTATAAATCAGAACAATGCACCATTTACACTCCAAAACAATATTACAACCAACAATTTTGATCTGGGGAATAACGGAAAAGTAATTTTAGGCAATTCCGATTTTACCATAAATGGTATTCTTAGCAACTATAGCAGTTCAAAATATTTTGTCACAAATGGAACCGGAAGTCTGAAGTTAAAAAATGTGAGTACTATACCTGTATTCTATCCGATTGGAGCTTCAGTATCATCCTATACTCCGCTTACACTGCAAAACAACGGAATCACTGACGATTTCAAAGCCCGTGTGGCGGAAGGTCTGTTCTATACCGGAAATTCAGGATTGCCCATTACCGAAAAAGCTGTAAACCGCACCTGGTTTATCGAAGAAGCTACCCCCGGCGGTTCCAATGCCAATGTAACCTTGCAGTGGAATACAGCGAATGAACTGGCTGGTTTTTCAAGAGCAAATACTTATCTCGCTCATTATCTGAACTTAAATTGGGAATCGGGGAACCTAATGGCAGCTTCGGGCAGTAATCCGTATCAACTTACACGAAACAATATTACCACATTTTCGCCTTTCGCGGTTATAAGCGAGTTGCCAGCACCAAATAAAATCCTGAACCTTACGTCAGTATTCCTTGAGGGACTTTACAATACATTAGATACTATGAGGAGGGTAGCCAGCGAAACCGGATATTTATTTTCAGATACTCTTGTGTCGGACCAGATTCAAGTCGAATTGCACAATCCATCGTATAGTTCCATTGCCTGTGAAACTCCGAATGTAAAACTAGGGATTACAGGGACTTCAACACTTGCTGTTCCATCAGTGTATAACGGATCTTACTATATCACAATCAAACATCGAAACCACCTCGAAACCACTTCAGCCGCTCCTGTTTCATTTGCAGGGGGAAGTATCAGCTACTCCTTTGACGCTCCGGCAAAAGCCTATGGAGGAAACCTGAAGATGATGCCTACCGGCCAGTATGTGATTTATGGCGGTGACGTTAACCAGGATGGCGTGATAGATACCGCCGATATGAGCCCGGTGGACAACGATGCGGCTAATTATGCTGCCGGGTATCTGGCAACCGATGTGAATGGCGACGGGGTAACCGACACCGCCGATATGACCATTGTGGATAACAATGCAGCAAGTTATGTGGGTAGCATGACGCCTTAGTGTCAAGTAAAAAGTAAAAAGTAAAAAGTAAAATCCTTCCCGGTTTATGGACCAGGAAGGATTTTCACTTTACAGAAACTTTCCGGAAGACAGGTAATTAATTTTCATGGTTGTGTGCGGATAAGCATTAATTCATGTAAGTTTGTATTAATGAAAAAGGGTTTGCTATTTATTGTATTTGCCTTTTTTGCTTTGATGCTTGTTTCTTTAAAAGATGCAAACAGAGAACAAAAAGTTCAGGATATTCCTTGCTGTAAAGTGATTGATATTGGCATGATGAATGGTGAAGTCCCTTCTGTTGGTTTCTCGCTGCAAAGGGCATTACCTGAAGTGACTTACTTCCAGCCTGTGAATGAATGGGTATCAGAAACCACCTATAAATATCGTTCAAAGTTCTCGGAAAAAGACTGTAAATTATATATATCAGAACCGCCCGGGGCAAATCCGGCACCCAGAATCCGGGGGTTATCCATCCTCCACCCATCCGATAAAGACGATCTTCCTAACCTCCTTTCCTGAATAAGACGAGTGGTCATTTCTGGCCGCTCTATCTCATTTTCCATTGAGTATTCATTCATTAAAGCCAGAGGTTATGATTTATCATTATGCAAAATCGTTTCTGATCATTGCGAAAAAGAACCGGTTTTTTTATTCCATCAATCTGATTGGATTTCTTACAGGATTTCTTTTGCTTGCTGTTATTTTTGCCTTTGTTTACCAGGAATTAAGCTTCGACCGTTTCCATAAAAATGCCGGCAATATATACCGCATTCATTCGGGTGGCTATGGTGTTACACCGTTGTGTTTTGCTGAAAAGCTAAACAATGAAATTCCTGAAATATCGGGCATTGTCAGGTTTAGTAAAAGCAGTCTTACCGTTTTAAACCATGCTGAAAAGATTGAAATAAAAAACACCTATTACACGGATCCCGGTATTTTCAATATTTTTTCATTCAACCTTTTGTATGGAAATGCTTCTGATGCACTTAAAGAGCCTTTTTCCATAGTACTTAGCCGATCAACCTCAATTCGGTTGTTTAGCAGGGCTGATGCATCAGGGCAGGCAATCCGTGATAAAGAAGGCACTACCTATACTGTAACCGGAATCATGGAGGATATCCCGTTCAATTCCCACATTCAACCGAATGCGTTTATCTCCCTGGAATCACTTCGACATTCAGCCGACAGCAGTATGTTTGAATGCGGGGCATGGGGTAATTTGACTTACGTTTGTTTATCTGACAAGGCAAATTGTAAGGAAACTGAATTAAAAATAAATAACATCCTTAAAGAGGTGAGAATGGGCCCTGATGAGGATAAGGTTGCGTTGAAACTTCAACCCCTGACCGAAATATACTTTGATGGAGAGCAGAACAAATTCGATGGTTCACAACATGGAAACCAGCAGGTAGTATTGGTATATTCCGCAATTTCAGTTTTGATACTTCTTATTGTGGTCATCAACTATATTAACCTTTCGTTGGCCATCGCGGCCAGCAGAACTAAAGAGATTGCAATCAGGAAGATAAATGGCGCAACTAAGCCCCAGATTATCTGTCAATTTTTGTTCGAGACATTCGCTTTTGTCCTGATATCGTATGCCATGGCATTAATGCTGATGGAGTTGATGTTGCCGGAACTAAGTTCCCTGCTGAATCTGACAATTTCGCAATCCATTGCCAGGCCAACGTTATACCTGTATTATTTTTTTGGGATGGTGGGCATTGGTTTTATCGCAGGCATAATTCCGGGAGTTTCTCTTTCGAAAACCAATGTGATTAAGGCGTTGAAGAATGAATCGGTTCTGAGCTCGCGTGGATATCTTAGAAGGGTTATGCTTGTATTTCAATTGATGATAGTAGCAGTTTTGCTGAATACCACTTTTATTATGATTAGTCAGATCAGTTATCTACTTCATAAAAAGCTGGGCTATAATTATGAGCATATAGTTTATTTCAATCTGGATAAGGAATTACTCGCCGGTAAAGAAGCATTGAAAAGCCGTCTTTTGAAAAATCCTAAAATTCAATTTGTTTCTTATTCATCGGGTATGCTGGGTGATGAATTCACCAAAGCATTTTTGAAAGGCGAATCGGATGAAAAGCTTTGTAGTTTCTATTCTGTTGATCCGGATTATCTCGACTTGTATGAAATGAAAATCAAATATGGGAGAAATTTTAAGTGGGATTTGACAACCGACATTAAACAGAGCTGCCTCATTAACGAGGAGGCTTGCAGGGTGTTTGGTTTTCAACAGGCGATTGGCAAAAAGCTCGGAGGGAAAACGATCATTGGCGTGGTTGAAGATTATAACTTCACATCATTGCATCAAAAAGTTGGGCCCTTGGCCATTTACCGTTGGGGTGACGAAAATATAGTGCAGATAAAAATATCGGATAAAGATGCAGAAGAAACCATACAGTATATTCATAAAACCTGCAAAGACATTTCACCTGATTTTCAGGATAATTTTTCATTCCTTCAGAACCGGATTAATGGACTTTATAATGCCGAGCAAAACTTAAAGGATAGCATCCTGATTTATTCCATCGCAACATTTATCATCGCCTTGCTGGGCCTTTTTGGATTGACCTTGTTTATGATAAAGAAGAAATCCCGTGAGATCGGCCTTAGAAAGCTGTTTGGATCAAATCCCTACGATACCTTCAAACTCTTATCAAAAGAGCAGGTGTGGATGGTGGTTATTTCCA
>JBBQBC010000186.1:0-7912 GCA_038317155.1 Bacteroidales bacterium | reverse complement strand
AATGTCCTCCATGTGAGGCTGTTGCGCCTAAATTTGAAGGACTTGCCAAACTTTATGGCAACGACATCAAGTTCGTAAAAATGTTCCGGCAGCAAAATAAGCCATTGGCTGAGAAACTGGGAGTGAGATCCTCACCCACCCTCCTGTTTTTTGACAATGGAGTACAAATTCCTTGCACGCTTTCAGGTGGCATCAAGCGAAGCGATATTATCCACCAGCTTGACAACATGCTGCCAGGCGAACGGGTCCGGGAGATCAAAAAAGAGATAAAGCCGACAGTCTCTGAGTTCGATGTGCTTATTCTTGGAGCAGGTCCAGGCGGACTGACAGCAGGGTTGTACCTCTGCCAATCGAAAGTGAATACAGTTCTGATTGATATAGCACTTCCGGGAGGACACGTTTCGACTACCCATGAAGTTTCAAATTACCCTGGATTTATTGACCCTCAGCCCGGTTATTTACTGTCGCATAATATGTCGGAACAGACCAAATTGTGCGGTACTGTTTATAAGGTGGCTGTCGATGTATCAAAGATTGACCTGGACAAGAAAGAGGTTGTGATTGATGAATTCGAAACCATTAAAGCAAAAAAAATCATCATTGCAACCGGTACATCTCCCAACCTGATGGGCATTCCGGGGGAAAGAGACATGAAAGGAAAGGGCATTTCCTATTGTGCAACCTGCGATGCCAAGTACTACGGGGATAAAGAAGTTGTGGTGATCGGCGGTGGAAACTCAGCCGTGGAAGAGGCAGATTTTATCAGCAGGTTTGCCGGCAAGATCACCATGGTTCACCAGTTTGATGCGCTAACGGCCAACAAGCAGGCGCAGGAGAAACTGTTCGCAAATCCAAAAATCAGCATCCTGTTTGAGCATGAACCCAGGTCGTTTGTTCGTGAGGGTGATAAAATAATCACGGAGGTTGAGAATTTAAAGACCAAATCTATTACGAAACTCACAAGTGACGGGGTTTTCGTTTTCATTGGCATGAAACCGAATATCGAGTTGTTCAGGGATAAACTGACCCTGGATCAGTGGGGCTATATTAAAACGGATGAAGATATGCGCACGAGCATGCCCGGCGTATATGCTGTGGGCGATGTGATCAGCAAGAAATACAGGCAGATTACCACCGCTGTTGCCGATGGAACCATTGCCGCCATTGCCATAGCAAAAGAATTGGACTAACAACATTAAACCATAGTACCATGAGCGCAAACAAATTAATTATTGAGCAGGTAAGCCCCTATAATGTAGCTGATACTGTCGAAAAACTTATCCAGGCTGCAACTCAGAAAGAGTGGCAAAATCCGGCCGTTCACAATCTTCAGCAATCACTTGCCAAAGCAGGGAAAGTTGTAAGACCGGTTCAGGTAGTCGAGATATGTAAACCGGAATATTCCGGCCGGATGCTCGAGCTAAATGATGAAAGGATTGTTTCGGTAATGATGCCATGCCGCATATCGGTTTATGATAAAGAGGATGGCAAAACCTATGTCGCCTTGTTAAATTTGTCGGCTTTGGCGGCCGGATTGCCAGCGTCCATCATTGAAGCAATGCAAGGTGCTTCGAAGGAATCATTTGAGATCGTTAAATCTGTTATCGGTACTTTCTGATATTACGTGTTGAACAACACCCCGGAAGTTAAAAAAGATCGAAACGGTTCCGCTGATTTGATCAAGGGAGTTGCCGTCCTGCTAATGATCCAGGTCCATATAATGGAACAACTGGCCTCTCCCGACCTTTACAACAGTGCCCTTGGAAAGATATCCCTGTTACTGGGAGGTCCGGCTTGTGCCCCGATTTTTATGGCAGTTTTGGGATATTTCTTGGCTTTTAAGGACAAAACATTGCTTAGTTTCCTTAAACGGGGCGTTCTGTTGTTTGCAGGAGGGATTTTATTGAATATCGGGCGTTCGGCAAATCTTTTGATCCTGATTTTTCGCGGCGATTCAGCGCTGAATCCCTGGCATTATATTTTCGGAGCAGATATTCTTACCCTGGCCGGCCTTAGTGTTCTGGCAATAGGTTTATTACGACTGGTTTTTAAAACCTATTTTCTGCCATATATATTAACGGCAGTTATTATGGTCGTCATATCACCTTTGCTGACAACACATGCTATTGTATCCGGATTTCCCTCATATTTAGCTGCGTTTCTTTGGGGAGATGCTGAATGGTCTTACTTTCCGGTGTTTCCGTGGATGGCATATGTGCTTGCCGGATATGCGTTCAAACTATTCATTAACAAGGTGAAATGGGTGAAAAGATTTGATATCAGAGAACATTTTTATTTTGTCATTCCACTGTGGGTGATTATTCTGATAACCATGCCATGGGCCTCACGAATCACCTCTGATCTGGCTGGTCCGCTTGGATACTATCATCATGGAATTTTGTTTTTCATGTGGGCTCTTCTGTTTATGATTTCCTATCTCCTTATCATTTTACGCGTTGAATCCGAATACAATGAACATTGGCTGTCCAGATTTGTCAAATGGCTTGGAGCAAAGGTTACAGTTTTATATATAATTCAATGGCTGATCATCGGTAACATTGCCTCCGTTCTCTACCGATCTCAGCATCTTTTCCTGGTAATTGCCTGGTTCCCGATAGTCGTCCTGGCATCAAGTCTTGCCACGATCCTGCTTCAGAAAATATGGTCAGTGGTGCATAAAAAAGCCTGAATATCCGGGTTGACTACCATAAAATTTCATACACTTTAACTAAAATATCATAATAGACAGATATGATTGGATGTATACTTTTGTTTCCGAAGAATGAATTCTCACCTAACCTTCCAGAGTAACTGATCCAGGAAGAGTTTAACATCATCGTGAATTCCAAGCACGAAATCGGTACCGGAAACTGCAGGGGGAGCTAAACAGCAAATCAAATAGAAACTCATGAAAAAGGACATCCTTCTCGTCGCATTATTAATGGCTACTTTCTTTTCACAAGCCCAAATCGTCAATGAACATGATTATACCGGTTCCACCACACTTGCAAAACTTGCAAACTCAGGAGATAAGTACTATACAATGGATTGGACCAATAATCAATGCCAGCTATACAACATCGATCATTCTTTATGGAAAACCATCAGTGTTCCGGTTCCATCCGGGATGTATCTCTATGACATCACTCACGTTTCTGAGACCCTTTTTAACCTGGATACAAAAGTAGAACTGGCGTATGTTTATTACGCATATGATACGACGATGTATTACTATACTTACGCTACACGTGTAATTAATGAAGATGGTCTTGAATTACTTTCAATTCCGGGATCAAGTATTTCTGAGGTTAAGAGTGTAACTGGTAATGGCACAAAACTCATTGCATGGGTTTATGATTATTCCGTACTTCCCTATACGATACATACCATAGTATATTCTTTACCAGGTCAACAAGTTTCGGACGGGCCGGATTTACAGGGAGCGAATGTCAGAACTGGTCAAGCTTATCCCAATCCAGCTCAGTCAACTGTTACAATTCCCTATAATATCCCAGAAGGCCCAAATTCAGGAGAAATTATATTGTCTGATGGAAATGGAAGGATTATCAGGACCTTTGTGATCGGCAGCACCTTTTCCAATCTGCAAATCAGCACAGCGGGCTGGCCTCGTGGTGTCTATTATTACAAGATTATAGCTGGAGGAAAGGTGTCGGTGGCCAGCAAAATTGTGATTGAATAATTTATCCCGATTCAACAGCCACAAGGCCGGTTAACGAGGAAGTAACCAAAGAAACCACCGAAAGCTATACTTGCATAGGGGTTACCGGTAATCGCACAGGATCCTGAAGAACAGCCCACAAAATGGTAATACAGAAATCCTGCAACTCCACCAACCACGATGGCGATCAAGGTCTTTATAAAATCACGCGACCTGATATATTCCTTCCAGGACCTTGTTTCTTTATTTGTATTGCATGTGTTTGACATTGAACCAATTTTAAGTTTAGTCTGCAAAGATAAAAAAAAATTCCAACAAAGCGCATAAGTATCACTTATTGTATTAATTTTGCAAAATCAATTAGTGATATTTATGCGATTTATCTCATTATGGCAATTCAAATCACTGACCCAAAAAAAGGAGAAATTATGGAAACGAAACCCGGTAAGGTAATCCTGCTTAACAAACGAGAATTCAAGGAAAAAGTGTTTGACTACACATTCAACAAGGAATGGAAATACAAAGGAGAAATTCCTGCTGTGATCGACTTCTATGCAGACTGGTGCGCGCCATGCAAAATGGTAGCCCCTATTCTGAACCAACTTTCTGCGGAATATGAAGGGAAAGTAAACTTTTTCAAAGTCAACACAGAAAAGGACCCGGAAGTTGCCAAAGCATTTGGTATTTCCAGTATACCGACATTGTTATTTATCGCCCAAACAGGCAAACCAGTGGTGCTAAGGGGTGCGCAATCAAGACAGGAGATTAAAAAGAATATAGAAAACATCGTGCCCAAAGAAAAGGGAAGCTTTTTAAGAAACATGCTATCATGGGGATTCCTTTTACCGTTTATAATAAAAATGGCCAACTTGTTAAAGAGACGAGTAGTAGCCAGTCGATATACAATTCACAACCCGGAACGAGTATAAATTATTGAAACAGATGTATAAATACTAAAATAATGCCCGATTAATCGTAATTTTGCGATCAACGATTAAATCTATTCCATGGCCCCGGTTTCAGAACTCATTAAAACCGCTAAAGTAAAATATACCCTGGTCATTGTGACGATTGCATTATGGTACCTGGTATATAAGCTTCTGCAACCGGTCTCCGACTTTCTGGTGGATGATTTTTTCAGCATGACCAAAGGTGCCCATCTCACCGAAGCTGTCCGGTTTTTTATTTTCGAAGTTCCCAAAGTACTGATGCTTTTGACCTTGATCATTTTCTTCGTCGGAATCATCCGCTCCTATTTTTCACCGGAACGAACCCGGAAGATCCTTGAAGGGAAATCGCTTTTTACCGGGAATGTCCTGGCCAGTGGCCTTGGCATCGTAACCCCGTTTTGTTCATGCTCAGCCATCCCGCTATTTCTTGGTTTCGTTGAATCAGGGGTTCCACTTGGGGTGACATTCTCATTTCTGATCGCCGCACCGATGGTCAACGAAGTAGCCATCGTCTTACTTTTTGGGTTGTTTGGATGGAAGACGGCCTTGATTTATGTAGCGACAGGATTGTGTATTGCAATCACTGCCGGTTGGGTAATCGGACGTTTACGTCTTGAAAAATGGGTTGAAGGCTGGGTTTACGAAACCAAATTTGGTGAACAGGACGCTGCGGAGAATAAATTGACATTGGCAGATCGGATTGATTTCGGATTGACCGCGGTCATAGATATTGTAGGGAAGGTATGGGTTTACATTCTTATTGGGATAGCAGTTGGGGCTGGAACTCACGGGTTTGTCCCCGAAAATTTCATGGCTGCCCTGATGGGAAAATCAGCCTGGTATTCCGTTCCCCTTTCCGTGTTGATAGGTGTACCCCTCTATTCCAATGCTGCCGGGATCATCCCGATCGTTTCCGTTCTTATCGAAAAAGGAGCCTCCCTTGGCACCTCCCTGGCATTTATGATGTCGGTGATTGGTCTTTCATTGCCTGAAGTGATCATTCTGCGCAAGGTTCTGAAACTCCCCCTGATCTTTACCTTTGTCGGTATTGTGGCGACAGGAATTATGCTGGTGGGATTTTTATTCAATTTCATATTTTAAAACTGATAAAATGGCATATACAAACGTTGATAATTACACGGATGAAGATCGTGACCTTGCAAGATTTGCAAAGGCACTTGGTCATCCGGCAAGGATAGCGATCGTAAAATACCTTTCCTCTATCAGATGCTGCTTTTTTGGTGAAATACACAATGAATTGCCAATAGCTCAGGCCACTGTTTCCCAGCATTTGAAGGAACTGCAAAGTGCAGGACTGATCCAGGGAAGCATTGAACCTCCGAAGGTGAAATACTGTATCAACCAGGAGAATTGGCAGCGGGCAAGAATATTATTTGGAGAACTCTTTACATAACCTCACCCCCCCCGGCCCCCTCTCCTGGTGGAGAGGGGGAGGATGGGCTAAATAACTCAAACATGGAAATAAAAGTTTTAGGTCCCGGTTGCGCCAAATGCAAAACCCTTGAAAAAGCTGTTGTAAACGCCCTTGCAGAACTTAACCTTTCTGTTAAGGTTGAAAAAGTTGAGGATATCATGCAGATCATGGCATATGGGATCATGACAACCCCAGCGCTGGTCATCGACACAAAAGTGGTTGTAAAAGGAAGTGTTCCGTCGGTGAAAGAACTCAAAGAAATCATTATGAAGCATAATCAATAGATTTTTACCGACATTAAATCCAAAGTTTATGAAGACAATCAGCTCAATTTTCCTTTTGCTGGTAATGATATCCGGCATTTCAACCATCCAGGCTCAAAACAAAACGGCGGCAACCGGTAAGGCCAAAGTGGTGGTTTACTATTTCCACGGCACAAACCGTTGTGCAACCTGCATGGCAATTGAAGACAACACAAAAAAAACGCTTCAGACTTACTTTGACAAGGAACTTAAAAATGGAACCATAAAGTTCCAGGTTGTCGATGTGGATGAAAAAGCAAACGAAAAACTGGCTGAAAAATACGAAGCCAGCGGCTCTGCATTGTTCGTTACAAAACTTGATAAAGGCAAAGAAGTTATAAACGACCTGACCAACTTTGCTTTTTCCTATGGCCGGAACAATCCTGAAAAATTCATCCTGGGGGTAAAAGATGAAATCGCAAAAAACTTAAAATAGTTATTATGGTGTGGCTTCAAAACATCCTGGATAACACCCAGATGCCGGTATTGTATGCGTTCATCCTTGGGTTGATGACAGCAATAAGCCCATGTCCGTTGGCAACGAACATCACGGCCATCGCATATATAAGCAAGGACATAGAGAATAAGAAGAAAATATTTCTGAATGGGTTGATTTATACCCTGGGTCGGGCAATCACCTATACATCCCTTGGATTATTACTGTATTTCGGCGCCAGCAAATTTCAAATTTCCAAGCTATTTCAATCCTACGGACAACAGCTGCTGGGTCCGTTGCTGGTCATTATCGGGATATTGATGCTCGACATCCTCAAATTTAATCTTCCGGGTGTGGGGAATCTTTCGGAAAGGATTGCCGGAAGCGGGAAAAAGGGAAGCAGTTGGGTTGCGCTTTTCCTTGGTGTGGTTTTCGCCCTGGCTTTTTGTCCTTACAGCGGTGTGCTCTATTTCGGGATGTTGATTCCTCTGACAATTGCGAGCGCCAAGGGGTTGATTCTTCCATTCATTTTCGCAATTGCTACCGGCATACCCGTTATTATCTTTGCCTGGCTAATCGCCTACAGCGTCTCGGGAATCGGAACCTTTTACAACAAAATGAAATCGTTTGAAAAGTGGTTTCGCAGGGTTGTTGCCGTAGTTTTTATCATGGTAGGACTGTATGAGATTTATATTTACTTTTTGTAACCCCCTGCAACCATGAGAATATTTTGTGGGTGCTTGGAAAACCACCAATAAATCCTAATGTTTTCATGTCAATTTTTATTAAGGTTGGATATATTTTGAACTTATCATCGTAAAATTACGAAGATTATTTCAAATAACTTGTTTTTTATTTCACCATGTCGTATGTTTGCAACATTAAAAATAATATCATGACTTACTCAAAAGGAAATGTCTTTCCCGATGACCTTCAGGAAATTGCACAAGTTGCCAAGGCCTTCTCACATCCTGCACGATTAGCAATCCTGAGATATCTGGCTGAACAAAAAACCTGCATATCCGGTGACATTTCAGATCAGATTCCACTGAGCAGGACTACCGTTTCTCAGCATTTGAAGGAATTGAAAAAAATCGGATTGATAAAGGG
>JBBQBC010000185.1:0-7915 GCA_038317155.1 Bacteroidales bacterium | reverse complement strand
GAAAACCTGAACACCCTTCATCCCGGCATCATGCATTCGCATGTCAATTTTGTCAGGAAGGAAGTGAGCGTTACATTTCATGACCATGAGATCAGCCTCCGACAATTGATCGAGTTGCTGCACGCCATTCATTACATTCCGGATATCAGTTATAACAGCAGTCAGAAAGATAGTCAGCAAAAGGCCAACCGCCGGATGATCATGAAGATTGGGGTGGCCGGGTTTGCTTTTGGCAATATTATGCTGCTAAGCTTTCCCGATTATCTTCCCGGTGGCGAAGCCATTGATCAACTGATGGCTGGCACATTCGGCATTGTATCGTTCATACTTGCCTTGCCGGTTATTACTTATTGCGCCAGTGATTTTTTCCTGTCGGCCTATAAGAGCCTGCGGAAAAAAGTCATCAACATTGATTTTCCTTTGTCTCTCGGCATCCTGTCCTTGTTTCTTGAGAGTAGTTATGAAATCTTCAGCGGAAGCGGCACCGGTTATATGGACTCACTGGCTGGGCTGCTTTTCTTTATGCTTATCGGAAGATGGTATCAAAGTCGCACTTACCAGTCACTGTCGTTCGACCGCGATTACCGTTCTTATTTCCCGATTGCGGTTACCTTGCTCCGCGATGGAGCTGAGGAGTTTGTGCCATTGCAGGATGTGAAAACCGGCGATGAAATTCTTGTCCGAAACGGGGAACTGATTCCCGTTGATTCGCTGCTGATGGAAGGGGAGGGGAACATTGATTACAGTTTTGTAACCGGTGAGTCGGTGCCGGTGGGCAAGAAACCGGGCGATTTTGTCTTTGCTGGCGGAAAGCAAACTGGGGCGGCCATTAAGCTTCAGGTCGTTAAAGAAGTCGCGCAAAGCTACCTTACCCAACTCTGGAACGAAGACCGCATGGGTGAAGAACCGGTTAATACCATGCAAAGCGTGGTTAACAAGGTTAGTCATTATTTTACCCTGATTATTCTTGCAATCGCATTATCGGCTTTTGTTTTCTGGTCTTTTCAGGACTTGGGTAAGGCCGTTTATATTTTTGCCTCCATACTGATTGTTGCCTGCCCCTGCGCCCTGGCGCTGACCATACCCTTTACCTTTGGAAATGTGATGCGGGTTTTTGGCCGGAATGGGTTTTACATTAAAAATACCGGCGTTATTGAGCAATTGACAAAGGCCGATACGGTGGTTTTTGATAAGACCGGAACCCTTACCCATGCCCGTACGATGAATGTTGCCTGGGAAGGGGAGTCGCTCTCAGACCGTGAAAAACAAATTATTCGTTCGGTGGCCCGGAATTCTACGCACCCATTGTCGGTTATTGTCAGCGATTGGTTGCCTGTAAGCCCATTACTCGCAGTTGAAGACTACCGGGAGATTGCAGGTTTAGGAATAGTAGGGATTGCTGACAATCAGCGGGTTATACTTGGTTCTCAAAAGTTTGTTGCAGGCAATGAATTGGAAGGAGAAAGCCGCGTATCGTCAGTTTATCTTTCGATCGACAATAAACTGAGGGGATTTTTCAAACTCGAAAACAGTTACCGTGAAGGACTCGAAACGGTTATTTCCGGATTTGGTGGATTTCAACAGCACCTGGTATCGGGCGACAACGATGCTGAGCGCGATAATCTTATTAAAATATTCGGTTCGGGTGAAGCGCTGCATTTTAATCAATCGCCGGTTGATAAACTGGAATTTATCAAGCGGTTGAGAAATGAAGGCCGGAATGTTATTATGATCGGCGACGGGCTGAACGATGCCGGCGCCTTGCTCAATGCCGATATCGGGATTACCATTGCCGATGATATTTACCATTTCTCTCCGGCCTGTGATGCCATACTGAAATCATCTGAGTTCAGCAGATTGCATAGTTTTATTGAATTCTCGAAACTGTCGCTCCGGGTCGTATATGCCAGTTATATCATTTCATTCCTATACAATATAGTCGGGCTGACTTTCGCGGTACAGGGCCTGCTTTCGCCTGTTGTGGCTGCTATTCTGATGCCCCTGAGCTCGATTTCGGTGGTGGCTTTTGCCAGTCTCTCGGTTTCTGCGCTTGCAAAGCGTAAAAGACTGTCAACTTCAGGTTAACTTTTTCAGATTTAGGCAAAACTTTTTACTGTAATCCAGCCTTTTAGTCCGGACTTATTTTAATCAGATGTTCATAATTCATTCAAGTAATTTATAGTCAATTATATAGTAAATTATTTAGAATTGTTCTATCTTCAATGGAGGAAGAACTTCATATTTTCCGATTTAATACCTTTGGATAAATCAAATATAAAAATTGTCTGATGAGTGTTATCGTCGTTTTGATTGGTTTTAGTATTCTGGTAGCAGCCGGCTTTTTGCTGGCTTTTTTATGGGCTGTCAGATCGGGTCAATACGATGATGATGTCTCTCCCTCAGTGAGAATGCTATTTGAAAAAGAGATTGATCCTGAAAACAATGAACCCACTGAACCAATTGTAAACCAAAACAATACATAGTTAAACAACACGCTTATGGAATTACAAAAGTTTTACTACGACAACAAGATTGTGAAGCTGTTTGCCTATGCCACCCTGTTCTGGGGGATTGTAGGCATGCTGGTAGGGCTGCTGATTGCCCTTCAACTGGTGTATCCATCCTTAAACTTTAGTCTGGCATACACAACATTTGGCCGGGTGCGACCGGTTCACACCAATGCCATAATTTTTGCCTTTGTCGGGAATGGAATCTTCACAGGCTATTATTACTCACTCCAACGGTTGCTCAAAACGGGCATGGCGAGTAAGTGGATGTCATACACCCACTTCTGGGGCTGGCAGTTAATCATTCTGTTGGCAGCGGTAACCCTGCTGGCCGGTTACACCTCCAGCAAGGAATATGCTGAACTTGAATGGCCTATTGATATTTTAATTGCCATCATTTGGGTAATTTTTGGGTGGAACATGATGTGGACCATCCTGAAAAGAAGGGTCAGGCACATTTATGTGGCTATCTGGTTTTATATTGCCACTTTCGTGACTGTTGCCGTGCTTCACATTGTCAATTCCATTGAAATTCCCTGGTCATTCATGAAAAGTTATCCGGTATATGCCGGTGTTCAGGATGCGCTGGTTCAGTGGTGGTATGGGCACAACGCGGTAGCATTCTTTCTTACCACGCCTTACCTGGGACTCATGTATTACTTTATGCCTAAGGCTGCCAACCGGCCGATTTATTCCTATAAGCTGAGTATTATCCATTTCTGGGCGCTTATCTTTCTGTATATCTGGGCTGGTCCGCACCATCTGCTCTATCAATCTATACCAAACTGGGCCCAATCGTTGGGTACAGTTTTCTCAATAATGCTTATTGCGCCTTCGTGGGGCGGTATGATCAATGGATTGTTAACCCTGAGGGGCGCCTGGGATAAGGTGCGTGAAGATGCTGTGTTGAAATTCTTTGTAGTAGCAATAACTGCTTATGGGATGTCAACTTTCGAAGGCCCTATGCTTTCGCTTAAAAGCATCAATGCCATCAGTCACTTTACCAACTGGACCATTGGTCATGTTCACATTGGTGCACTGGGGTGGAATGGGTTCCTGACTTTTGGTATGATGTACTGGTTATTCCCCCGCATGTTTAAGACCAAACTCTATTCAATGAAACTGGCAAATCTCCATTTCTGGATAGGGACCCTGGGCATCCTTTTCTATGCTATTCCTTTATACTGGGCTGGCTGGACCGAAGCTTCCATGTGGAAACAGTTCAATGAAGCCGGAGAACTTGTTTATCCCAACTTCCTCCAAATTGTATCGCAAATTATGCCGATGTACATGATGCGGATTTTTGGCGGTACGCTTTATTTCACAGGAGCCTGTTTAATGATATACAATATTGCGAAAACCGTTCAAGCCGGTTCGTTTGTGGCACAGGAAGCTGATCAGGCGCCTGCTCTCATAAAAGAAGGAGGCATGAAATCAGGTGAAGAATTCCACCGTTTTCTTGAACGCAAGCCCGTTCGCTTCATGATGCTGGCCATTGTTGCTATTCTGATAGGGGGGATTGTGGAGATTGTCCCAACTTACCTTATCAAATCAAATATTCCAACCATTTCAAGTGTAAAACCCTATACACCGCTCGAACTGCAGGGTCGTGATATCTATGTTAAAGAAGGTTGCTACAACTGTCATTCACAGATGATCCGCCCTTTCAGGTCCGAAACAGAGCGCTACGGCGAATACTCAAAAGCCGGTGAGTATGTTTATGATCATCCCTTTCAGTGGGGTTCAAAGCGCACCGGACCGGATTTGTGGCGTGAAGGGGTGAAAACAGGCCGCAATTACAAGCCCGACGCCTGGCACTACACCCATTTTATGGATCCTCAGAAAATGAATGCCACTTCTATCATGCCTAAGTATCCATGGCTGGCCGAGTATGAGATTGATGTTAATTCGACTCCGGCAAAAATCAGGGTTATGCAAACATTGGGTGTTCCTTATCCCGAAGGTTATGATAAAATTGCCAATGATGACCTGAAGGCGCAAGCCGAAAAAATTGCTACCGGACTGAAAGCCCAGGGTATTGATGTAGAAAGCAACAAACAGGTAATCGCGCTGATTGCTTACATCCAAAGGCTTGGAACGGATATATCTTCAACAACTGAAAATAATTAGAACGAAAAGATCATGGGAATTGTAACACGTTTATTCAACGATATGGAGGGCATTTATTGGTTTCCGCTCATCTCGCTGGGATTGTTTATGACGCTCTTTGGTGCAATGGTTATTCATACCCTCTCAATGAGCAAAAAACGCGATCAGGAACTGAGCCGTATGCCACTTGATAACGATAAACAGTAACTTTTCATGAATCGAAAACATTGAAAAACAACGATTATGAGCAATACAGATGATAATAAACTGCCTCACGATGAGCCCGAAATTGATGAGCTGACCAAAGAAAAATATCATGCAGACAGCGAATACGATGGTATCCGGGAGCTTGACAACAAACTACCTGCCTGGTGGCTCTACTTGTTTTATTTCACCATTATCTTCGCTTTGGTTTACCTGGTGGGATATAACCTGGCCGAATGGTGGCCTCTTCAGGACGATGAATATAAAAATGAAGTTGCAGCAGCATCATTTATAAAACAACAGACCCCTACCGAAACCATTGATCTTGCGAATATGGTTCCTTTAACTGCAGAAGCCGACCTGGCTTCCGGCAAGGAAACCTACGACAAGATTTGTGTAACCTGCCATGGAAAATTCGCGGAGGGGCTGGTTGGTCCGAACATGACCGATATGTACTGGATTCATGGTGATTCTACCAACAACAGAGTGACCATTAAAAACCTGTATAATGTTGTAATTAACGGGGTTATCGAAAAGGGTATGATCTCCTACAAAGATCAGTTATCACCTTTGCAAATCCAGCAGGTACTTAGTTTTATTCTGACATTCCAGGGCACAAATCCGCCAAATCCGAAGCCTGCACAGGGCCGGAAATACGATGTTTTTGGATAATTCTCAGAGGCCCTTTAATCATTGGATGATATTTTTTATTGAATTTTGATTTTAAAACCAGTGGTCGCTGATATTTCCCCGGGGCCATTGGTTTTTACTTAATGTAAACATGCAATGAGCGAATTTGAAGAAGAATCTTTTCGTGACAGGGTTTCAACCATTGCCGAAGATGGAAAACGATTGTGGGTTTATCCCAAAAAACCATCAGGCCGGCTCTATAAATACAGGAACCTTGTTGCTTACCTGCTGCTCCTGATTTTCTTTATAACACCATTCATAAAGGAGAATGGTGATCCCATTATGCTGTTTGACTTCCTGGAACGCCGTTTTATCATTTTCGGAATCGTTTTCTTTCCCCAGGATTTCCACATTTTCGTGCTTGCCATGATCACATTTATAGTCTTTGTGGTGCTGTTCACCGTAATCTTTGGAAGAATATTCTGTGGCTGGATATGCCCGCAAACCATTTTTATGGAGTTTATATTCAGGAAGTTGGAATACCTGATAGAAGGAAACAACAGTAAGCAACGCCGACTGGATGAGCGCCCCATGGATTTTGATAAACTCTGGCGTAAATCGCTCAAACACCTTGTTTTTTACCTGATTTCACTGGTTACCGTCTATTTTTTCCTGGCCTATGTTATTGGGATGGACAAGGTATTGAAACTCATAGCCGCCGGCCCTGCTGCTTATTGGGCCGGTTTTTTTGGCATGCTTGTTTTTGCCGGAGTTCACTACCTGGTTTTTGCAAAATTACGTGAGCAGGTTTGCATCATTGTCTGCCCTTACGGAAGACTGCAGGGTGTGCTGCTTGACCGCAATTCCATCAATGTCACTTACGACTATAAACGGGGTGAGCCACGGGCTAAATACAATCCACTCGAAAATCGGCAACAAGTTGAAAAAGGGGATTGTATTGAATGCAACAGTTGTGTGATTGTTTGTCCGACAGGAATTGATATCAGAAACGGAACCCAGCTTGAGTGTATCAATTGCACAGCCTGTATCGATGCCTGCGATCAGGTAATGGAGCGTGTACATAGGCCAAAAGGCCTGATCAGATATGCTTCTGAGCGTTCGATCGCTGAAGGAACAAAGCTGAGATTCAATATCAGGATCCTTCTGTATTCAGTTGTTCTGTCAGGACTGCTGGTTCTAATCGGCTACCTGTTCTCCATCCGCACCGATATCGAATCTACCATACTCCGGATGCCTGGCTCTATGTTTCAGGAGTACGATTCATTGCACTACAGTAATATCTACACGATTCAACTGATTAATAAAACCCGCAGGGATTTGCCGGTAGAATTATCAATTGATAAGATGGAGGGCGATATTAAAATGATGGGTGGACCTTTGATTGTGCCTAAAGGTGATGTTGGTAAAGCTACATTTCTGCTGGTGGTTGAAAAGGCAAAACTGAAATCATCCATGACTGAAATTGAGTTCAATGTGATGAGTGAAGGTCGCGAAATGGATGAAATTAAGGCTACTTTTGTAGGTCCGAATAATTTGGATACTAAAAAATAGAAGTGAAGTTTTTCAGGTCCTATGCCCATGAAAACCCAACAGAATTAATGTTGTTAATGAATTTAATTTCCGATTATGTCGTTTAAATTTAACTGGGGAACCGGTATATTCATTTTTATAGCGATGTTTTTGATTGGGATGGCCGTACTGGTCTATTTTAGCATGCAACAACGTTTCGACCTTGTAGAAACAGAATATTATCCGCAGGGTCTGGAATATCAGAAGCAGATTGAACGGATTGCAAATGCTGATCAATTGTCAGGGAAAATATCCATCGTTCAGGAACCGGGTTTTTTGCTATTCCGATATCCTGAGGCAATGAGGGATAAAAAAACTTCAGGTATCGTCTATCTGTTCAGGCCATCAGACCAGGATGCTGACATGACCGATAGCCTCAGGTTTGACTCTACCCTGGTGCAGCGAATTCCACTGGAAAGATTAAAAGCCGGCCGATACGTCGCTAAAATCAGTTGGACAATGAACGGAAAAGAATACTACCATGAAGAAGGTGTGAAAATTGTGAAATAAGATTGAGCACTTCACTTTTTACTTTTTACTTTTTACTTTAGACTTTGAGCTTTTTTAATTATTACTTTTTACTTTGAACTTTGAGCTTTAGACTTTGAGCTTTAGACTTTTTACTTTGAGCTTTTTCACTTTTCACTTTAGACTTTTTACTTTGAACTTTGAGCTTTAGACTTTGAGCTTTTTTACTTATTACTTTTTACTTTGAACTTTGAGCTATAGACTTTGAGTTTTTTTAATTATTACTTTTTACTTTGAACTTTGAGCTTTAGACTTTGAGCTTTTTTACTTTTTACTTTTTACTTTTTACTTTTTCCCCATGTTCCTCTGGACAGCATTTTTAGTCGGCTTTATCGGTAGCGCTCACT
>JBBQBC010000184.1:0-7946 GCA_038317155.1 Bacteroidales bacterium | reverse complement strand
ATATGGTTCAGGGAACCTGGTACCCGGTTGGCGGCATGTTCAAAGTTGTGGAAGCTATGGAAAGCCTTGCAAAAGAATTGGGCGTGAAATTCCGCTATAATGCTGAAGTAAAATCCATTAATCTGGAAAACAACCGGATTGTTTCCCTTGAAACCATCACCGAAAGCTTTGAAGCCGATTTTGTCGTCGCCTCCGGCGATTATCATCATATTGAACAAAAGCTCCTTCCGGAAAAGTATAGAAAATACAAAGAAAGCTATTGGGATAAGCGCGTTCTGTCACCTTCCTCGCTTATTTTTTATATGGGATTCAACACCCGGATTCCAAAACTCGACCACCATACACTTTTGTTTGATGAAGACTTTGAGGGCCATGCCAAATCAATTTATGGAAATCCTTCATGGCCTGAGAAACCTTCCATTTACGTGAGCTGCACCTCGAAGACCGACCCGGATGTTGCGCCTGAAGGGCATGAAAACGTGTTTGTTCTCATTCCGGTAGCACCGGGAATCGAAGATACCGATGAAATTCGCAACCGTTACCTCGATGAAGTAATGATGCGCCTGGAACGTTACACCGGACAAAAACTCAGGGAACACCTGGTCTATAACAGAAGCTACGCCCACCGAGACTTTGAAAATGATTATCATGCCTTTAAAGGGAATGCCTACGGACTTGCCAATACCTTGCTGCAGACCGCTTTTCTGAAACCATCCATGAAGAACAAAAAAGTGAAAAACCTTATGTACGCCGGACAGCTTACCGTACCCGGTCCGGGTGTGCCTCCGGCTATTATCTCAGGGCAGATTGCCGCCGATGAAATTGACAAACTCAATAAAACCAATGCAGTATGAAAGACCTCTTTGATATGATTTCAAAAAAGTCGAGTAAGCTCACTACCGTAACCTACTCAACTTCCTTTTCGCTGGGCATCAGATTTTTCAGCAAACGTTTTCACGACCCGATTTATGCCATCTATGGATTTGTGCGTTTTGCCGATGAGATTGTTGATTCATTCCACAATTTTGACAAGGCCATGCTGCTCGAAAGATTTAAAAACGACACTTTTCTTGCCATTGAGGAAAAAATAAGCCTGAACCCTATTCTCAATAATTTCCAATGGGCTGTCAATAAATATAAAATAGAAAATGAACTGATAGAGAAATTTCTGCACAGCATGAAAATGGACCTCCAGGAAATTCACTATGACCAGCCGGCATTTGAAGAATACATTCTTGGTTCAGCCGAAGTAGTCGGACTTATGTGCCTGAGGGTCTTTTGCGAAGGCAATGAAGCCCGTTATCAGGAGCTAAAACCCTCGGCAATGCGGCTGGGTTCGGCTTTTCAGAAAATAAACTTCCTGCGCGACCTGAAAGCCGATTATCAGGGACTGGGCCGCTCCTACTTCCCAAACATAGACCTGAAAAAATTTGATGACGAAACCAAGCAGAAAATAGAAGACGATATTGCCGCAGATTTTGCGGATGGACTGGAAGGAATCCGTAATCTGCCGCGCGGTGCCCGATTTGGGGTTTATATGGCCTATGTGTATTTCTACAATCTTTTCATCAAAATCAAGCGAACCCGGTCATCGCAGATTATGCGTGAACGCATCAGGATTCCGAACAGGACCAAATACAAACTTCTCGTAACCTCTTACATTCGTCACCAGCTAAACCTGTTTTAACCTATGGAGCGCCTGATATTTCTGACTTTCCTGTATTTTACATCATTAAATGCATTTGCACAGCCGGTAAGCCTCAACCTGGCCAGGGAAACTTATTTTGGCATGAGCACTGATGAATGTAATGCACTCAGGCTGAGCAATGATTTTGAGAAAAGCCCTCCGATTGACGCCATTCTGAAAGCCTATTACGGGGCTTCCTCCGCCGCAGCACCAGCCTGCCTTACCAATCCGGCCAAAAAAATTTCCTATTTTCGCCGGGGCAAGCAATTGCTGGCGGACGCTGCCAGGCTTCAGCCGGATAACTTTGAAATCAGGTTCCTGAGATTCGCTACGCAAAGCAAAACCCCTTCATTCCTCGGTTATGATCAGAATATTGAAGAAGACAAACGCTTTCTGCTGGCGAACCTTGAAAAAGGTCGCAAAACAATTTCAAACAACCGTATTTTTGCCAAAATAAGTGATTTTCTAGCGACCTCTGACCGACTGACGAAAAGCGAGCAAGCCATTGTCCGACGAATTAATGAAACAACGCAAAAATAACCATGGAAGAGTTTGTTATTCTTGTCAATGAAAATGACCATGAAACCGGAATCATGGAAAAGATGCAGGCGCATGTGGAAGCTCACCTTCACCGCGCTTTCTCGGTATTTATTTTCAACAAAGCCGGTCAGTTGATGTTACAGCAACGAGCGCTAACCAAATATCACACGCCGGGACTCTGGACCAATACCTGTTGCAGCCACCCAAGACCGGGTGAGATAACAACCGACGCCGCCCACCGACGCCTGAAAGAAGAAATGGGGTTTGATTGTGATTTTGAAGAAGTTTTTGGGTTCGTTTACAAGGCTGCCTTTGAAAACAACCTCACCGAACATGAGTTCGACCATGTTTTTATCGGAACTTCCATTGAGTTGCCGGTCATCAATGCGGAAGAGGTTTCCGCTTACCGCTTCGCAACCATGGATGAAATCAGGAAAGAAATGCAACAGCAGCCCGAAAAATTCACCATCTGGTTCAGAATTGCCTTCGATAGAGTTGATCAATACTTTATCAGAAAACTTAAAAAATAATCCTGATTCAAACCAATCGGTTACTCAACAAAACTGCATCTTAAATTGTTTTAACACCTAAATCAACGATTGTAACAAACTGTTTAACTTAACAATAGCATAAGACCAATGGAACTTTTTCTCAACATTCTGCTTGTGATCGCAGCATTTCTTTTTATGGAATTTATGGCATGGTTTACCCACAAATATGTGATGCACGGCTTTTTATGGGTGCTTCACAAAGACCACCACATCCGCGATGGACGAAAAGTCGAGTGGAACGATGCATTTGCTGTAATCTTTGCTATCCCAAGTATTTTACTCATTTATCTCGGGGTTGTAAATCCCAACAGCTACCTTCTAAGTATTGGCATAGGTATTTTCCTTTACGGATTTGCCTACTTTATGTTTCACGATGTTTATGTACATCAGCGCGTTCCGATGCTAAAGAATTTCTCAAACCGCTATCTGCGGGCAACCGTGAAAGCACATAAGGAGCATCACAACCCTCATGCGCATTATAACTACGGGTTTCTGGTTGCTCCTATGAAGTACTACTACGATGAATTTTCGAAAAAACGGAAAGCAGTGAATTAAATTTCTAATGTCTAATTTCTCTTATGTAACTCAGGGTTAGATTTAGGTTAAGGTTGAGCCTGCCTGTCTGACAGTTCAGTTTCAAAAGAGAGTTTAGTCAGACAGGGTTGAGGCGATGAGCTGAGCCTGTCTGCCTGCGCATACAGGCAGGCGCAGCCGAAGCTTTGAGATTGAGGCTGATGTAAAAATTAAGTTGTGGAATCATGCTTAGGAGTTGCTTAACCTTGACCTTAGCCTTAACCTTTTCAAGGCTTCGCAAAGAAAATTATTCTCATTCGGGCTATAAAAACCTTTATTGAGGGACTAATTTCCAAAGCAATCTGAGAAGTTTGAGATGTGTGAGTGATTTTATTTCCTGATTATTATGAATATGAAGTTTTCTGATCCCAAAACAAATTGTTTTTACTTGGTACTGATTACTGATTATTCTTCATTTTTCACTGATCAATTCTCATTTCCCACTACTTTTTACCTGTCTGCCAGTCGCTTACAAACTAGCTTTTGACTATATGCTTTGATCATCTTCTACTTTAGCTTCTTCTTCTTTAAACTTTGAACTTTAGACTTTGAGCTTCTGCTACTTTAAGGTTCTTCTACTTTAAGCTTTGAACTTTTAACTTTGAGCTTATTTTACTTTAAACTTTTTACTTTTTACTTCACTTCAATGTCCTACTATTTCCTGATCAATTTATTGGCTCTTTCGGTGCCATTGATTGTGACTTTTGACAAGCGGTTAAAGTTTTACCGCAACTGGAAATACCTCTTTCCGGCTATACTGGCTACCATGCTGGTATTTATTCCATGGGATGTTTACAAAACAGCATCCGGCGTTTGGGGCTTTAATCCTGATCACCTTCAGGGGATTTACATTTTCAACCTTCCGGTGGAAGAGTGGATCTTCTTTATAGCCATACCCTATGCCTGCCTGTTTACTTATCATTCATTCGAATTCCTGATAAAGAAGGATTTTCTTGGACCTTATGCCAAAGCCATCACAGCGGCAATCATACTAATTTTGCTGATTGTAGCCGTTTTAAACCCGACCCGCACCTATACTTTCGTAACTTTTCTGGCTACCGCGGTTTTTCTGACGTTTCACCTCTTTGTATTCAAATCAGCCTATCTGGGAAGGTTTTATGTGATGTACTTTGCTACACTGATCCCATTTTTTATCGTCAACGGTGCTTTGACCGGAATGTTTTCAGCCGAACCGGTGGTATGGTATGATGATACCCGAAACCTCGGTATCCGTCTTTTCACCATCCCTATCGAAGACACTGTTTACGGGCTGATGATGCTGTTGATGAATACCACGGTTTATGAATGGCTGCGTTCACGTGCTAAACGGCTTACTTATCCTGCAACGAATTCCTGAAAAGGCGGAAATCAACACCAGAAGGGTTCTGGAATACCTGCAAGCCAAATTCAGGGACAGCAGCCAAAATATGATCGAAAATATCCGACTGAATGTCTTCGTACGATGCCCATTCCTGCACCTTGCTGAAAACGTAAATCTCGATTGGAATTCCACTTTCACCGGGCTGCAACTGCCTGACCAGAAAAGTCATATCCTTACTGATGTTCGGGTTACTTTTAAGATATTCAGAAACGTAAGCGCGAAAAATGCCGAGGTTGGTCTGACGCCGGCCATTTACCAGCACCTCATCATCTATCTTTTTTTTCTCGTTGTAGGCTGCCAGTTCTTTTTCCTTCTGCTCTAGATAATGATTGACCAACTTAATCTTTTTCAACTGCTCCAACTGCTCTGGTGAAGCAAATTTAACGCTGTTCATATCAATGTTGATGGAGCGTTTGATGCGCCGCCCGCCAGACTCCTCCATCCCCCGCCAGTTTACAAAACTCTCAGATACCAGCGAATAGGTTGGCACTGTCGTGATGGTTTTATCCCAGTTTTGAATCTTTACCGTAGTAAGCGAAATATCGATAACCACCCCATCGGCACCTGATTTTACCATCACAATCCAGTCACCCAGGCGTACCATATCGTTGGCGGAAATCTGAATACCCGCAACAAAACCCAGTATCGGGTCCTTGAATATAAGCAGCAATACGGCTGAAAATGCGCCCAATCCACCTAAGAGATAGATTGGTGATTTTCCGAGCAACATCGAGAATACAATGATAACGCCGATTACAACTACAATGATCTTAAACACCTGAAGATAGCCCTTTATGGGTTTTGACTTTGACACTTCAAAGCCCTGGTAAATATCATAAAGTGCATTGAGGAATGCACTGATGGTGGACAGGGTTACAAATACCATAAAAACCTGGGTAAGCAGCTCTACCCATTTGAGTGCCGTAGGAAATTCATCAAGGGTAACAGGAGCCAGAAAGCTCAGCATTAAGCCGGGAATTAACAGTATCGCTTTATGAAAAACCCGGTTGTCGTACAAAGCATCGTCCCAGGTGCCTGAGGTGCGTCTGGTAATTCGCCTTACTAACCCAAGTACAATGTATTTAATAATATAATAGACGGCCACAATCAGCAAAAGGGCTATCATAAAATCGGTGATATCGCGCATCCAGGCCGAAAAAAAATCGGAAAAGCCCCAACCAGAAAGCAGTTCTTTTACCCGGGTTCCTATCTGAAGTAATGTCATATTATGGATTTATTTCAATGAAAGGGCCATTGTAGTTAACCCCCATTTCGTTTAACTTAACAATTTTTAAAGGCTGATCGTGTCGGAAAAGCTGAAAATCGTAAATCGTTTTGTAATAAGCCGTCGGCATCAGCCTGGGATCTAGGTAATAATAATCGCTGGTGTTGAAATTATCGTTTTTACGCTTTAACAACTGCTGTTTGACCATGGTTATGTAAAATGTAGTGGCATGTTCTGTTTCTGAATGCCTGTAAATGAAAAGATTACCTTTCCCGGTAACTTCGGCGGCCGTTATAGACATCTCTTTGTGCACCTGAAAGTCGTCGTACCTTGGCGGGATAATGAACCAGTCGAAACCAATGCGCAACATCAGCATGCCTGCCGCGAAAATGATCAAGCGCTGTTCCTTAAGCCTGAAGTAAAAGAATGCCAGGATCAGCATCGTGAAAAACATAATGCCCGCTTTAAGCCAAGCATACTCCACAAAGCCAGTTTGCTTAAGTATCGGCATCGGAATGGCGGCTATCGCGCCCAGTATCATGACCGCCAGAAGGAAATATTCCACAATGCGGCTGCGTATCCCATTTAGTTTCAGGTCTTCAAAAAACATATAGACCAGAATGGTGAACAATGGAGGGAACAGCATGAAAATATACCGTGGGTAAGATTCCGGCGATGTCCAGTAAATGATGATGTTAAAGATGAAAACCAGGAAATTGAACCGAAGAAAAGGATGATCGTGAAGGGTTTGCCTGAAATCCTTTCTGAAAAAGAAAATCCACAGAACTGACCAAGGGAAGAAGTGGTAAAACATCTCCAGTGGGAAGGTAAACAGATGGGTAACAAACCTCACCCAGCCATAGTTCACAATGGTACGCTTCTCCGACTCGCTGAACAGAGTCGTAAAAACATTGCCGAGCGAATTGTATCTGAAATAAATCAGGTAGTAAGTTCCGACAAGGATCAGAAACAGTCCGATTCCTGCAAAATGCCGCCAATTGAAGAGTTTTTTGAATTCGCGGTTATAGCTGAAAAATGCCAGGAGCGTTATTCCCTGAAATACCAGCGATGGCAAACCTTTCATCATAAAGGTAATCGCGGTAAGCAGGTATGAAACAAGGAAAAGGGCCAGGTATTGCTTTCGGGTATGAAAGTGGTAGATCAGCATAAAGGAGCCGTAAACCAGCCATGAAAAAGTAATGTCGATCAGCCCCAGAAATGAATCCCAGAAAAGTATCCGTCCTGAAGTAATAAAAAGAATGGCGACTATAAAGGACTGCTTGTTACCAAGATGTTTGCGTACAAAATAGAAAATAGTAAGTCCGAAAAGTAGCAGCGAAATTACCATCGGCAATCGCAGGGTAAATTCCGAATAATTGCCGGCCATTTTATAAAAAGCAATGATGATCCAGTTGTAAAGCGGGGGTTTATTGTAGTAAAACTCACCATTAATAGTGGGTGTAACATAATTCCCGCTGACAATCATCTCCAATGCAACGACTGCCCGGGTTGGTTCATCAGTTGGGAAGTTAATGGCCAGGAATCCCAGGTGCCACAACAAAGCCGGCAAGAGCATTGCCACACAAAAGGCATAAAAAAACCAGGGGTTTCTTTTCAAAAAGTCAAGTACGCGTGCCACAATTGAATAAAGATTGTTATTAAATTGATTGTCTGCTTGTTAGATTCCAAATGCTATGTCAAGTGTAAAATGTCGCATCGAATTAAATGAAAGTTCAAACACTCAATCGTATTTCGACTTTTTACTTTTTACTTTTTACTTTTTACTTGAAATTAGCCTCCTGCTAATTTAACCTTATAACCCTTCTTGACCAGAAAGTCCATAATCTTTTGCCGAAACTCGCCCTGCACCAGAATCTCTCCGTCAAAAGATGAACCACCTGCGGCACACAGATTTTTCATTTGTTTGGCAAGATCGGCCAAATCCTTTTCTGTACCAACAAATCCTGTAATGCGTGTTGCTTTCTTGCC
>JBBQBC010000183.1:0-8053 GCA_038317155.1 Bacteroidales bacterium | reverse complement strand
CCTCTCGGTAAAAATACGGAATTGATTTCCTCCATCATTTCGGGAATTCTGCTGGCTATTGGCTTCGGCCTCTCTTTCCTGGATGCAGTACCTTCCTGGGTGTGCCTGTCGCTGTATATCGGCGCGTATTTCTTTGGTGGGTTCTACACTGCCAAAGAAGCCATCGAGACCGTAATCAAAGGTGGTTTCGAAATTGACTTTCTCATGCTCGTTGCGGCCATCGGTGCAGCAGCCCTGGGCAAATGGGCCGAAGGTGCTTTGCTGTTGTTCTTGTTCAGCATGGGCCATGCGCTGGAGCATTATGCCATGAACAAAGCCCGGAAATCAATTGCTGCTTTGGCAGAACTCTCCCCAAAAACCGCCTTGCTTAAGAAAAATGGTAAGACAGAAGAAATATGTATCGAAAAACTGGGCATTGGCGATATAATCGTGGTAAAACCCAATAGCAAAATTTCGGCTGACGGTGTAGTGGTAAACGGGCAAAGCAGTGTGAACCAGGCACCCATAACGGGCGAAAGTGTGCCTGTGGACAAAGTGCCTGTGGAAGACCCCGAAAAAGATTATTCAAAAGAAAAAGACATAAAAAGCGAAAACAGGGTTTTCTCGGGTACCATAAACGGCAACAACACGCTTGAGGTTAAGGTCATTAAAGAAGCTAAAGACTCAACCCTATCCCGTCTTGTAACGCTGGTAAACGAAGCACAAACACAGAAATCGCCTACCCAAAGGTTTACCGACAAGTTTGAGAAGTACTTCGTGCCTTCTGTATTAGGGCTGGTAGTGTTATTGCTCGGGGCTTTTTTGGTAATTGACGAAACCTTTAGCGAAAGCTTTTATCGGGCCATGGCTGTGCTGGTGGCGGCCAGCCCCTGTGCTTTGGCCATCTCCACACCAAGTGCTGTGTTGAGCGGAGTTGCCAGGGCCGCCAAAAGTGGGGTGCTTATCAAAGGTGGCAGGCCGCTGGAAGACCTTGGTGTTTTAACAATTTTAGCTTTTGATAAAACCGGTACGCTTACAGAAGGTAAGCCGAAACTTACCAAAGTGGTTGGCCTGGGAGATATCAATGAAGAAGAAATCTTAAAAATTGCTGTGGCTGTTGAAAATCTGAGTGACCACCCATTGGCGAAAGCAGTGGTAAGGGATGGAAGGGAACGTTTGGACGGAGCTGATTTCCCGGAAGCTAAAGACCTGGAAGCAGTTCTGGGGAAAGGGATTAAGGCTACGCTGGGAAAAGATAAAATATATATCGGTAACCTGGAACTTTATGAAAACCTCGATGATAAAAAGCCTTCCGATAAAATACGGGAAGAAGTAAAAGCCCTTGAAAGCGAAGGGAACACCACCATGCTTATCCGCAGGAACAGCGACTATGTGGGCATTATCGCGTTAATGGATACTCCAAGAGCAGAAGCGAAAAGCACACTTGAGCAATTGAAGAAAATTGGTATTAAAAGAATGGTTATGCTCACAGGCGACAATCAAAAGGTAGCTGATGCCGTTGCCAAAGAAATTGGATTGACTGATGCCTGGGGAAGTTTGCTGCCCGAAGAAAAAGTGGAGGCCATAAAGAAACTTAAAGAAACGGAATCTAAAGTGGCAATGGTCGGTGATGGTGTGAACGACGCCCCGGCCATGGCAAACAGCACAGTGGGGATAGCCATGGGCGCAGCCGGTTCGGACGTGGCACTGGAAACAGCCGATATTGCCCTAATGGGTGATAAACTGGAAATTCTGCCTTTTGCCATCGGATTGAGCCGGAAAGCAAAGGGCATCATCAGGCAGAACCTTTGGATTAGCCTGGGTATCGTAGCCTTGCTTATCCCGTCAACCATCTTTGGCCTGGCCGGTATTGGGATTGCCGTAATGATTCATGAAGGGTTCACGTTGGTTGTTGTTTTTAACGCATTAAGGTTGTTGGCCTATAAAGAATAAAAACTTTAAAATAAAGTACTTTCATATAGCAAAAATAGATTGCCCTCCCGAAGAAACCCTGACAAGGATGAAACCCGAAGGGCTTTCTGTGTAGTTATAAACTTATTGTTTGTTGGGAAAACTGGAACTTATAGAACGTCAACTGAAAAATGTTGGTTTTGAAACCATCAACGATTCAAAGAGCCGTTTTATAGAACAGGTGAAAAACAGTATTGTCGAATTGGTTTACAACCATCCGGAAGATATCAGCGTGAATTTATCTGACTATTTAACAGATAAACTGAACCTGGATTATAATTACCTGAGCACACTTTTTTCATCTGTCAAAGGTACCACCATCGAGAAGTATATGATAAACCTGAAAATTGAACGCGTAAAAGAGTTGCTGGTTTATGATGAAAAAACAATAAGTGAAATTGCTTATGAGTTGGGGTACAGCAGTTCAGCACATTTGTCGGGTCAGTTTAAGAAAGTTACCGGATTTACACCTTCCTATTTTAAAAACATCGGGGAGCATAAACGAAAATCAGTTGATAATGTCTAATTACCTGTGAATTATGTAAAAGAATCAATGAATTATGTAGTGTAGTGCCAGGGTTGGGGCTATAATTTTGTCATTTCTAAATCACCAGATCCCGGTTCATCTATGATGGCCATTGAAAATTCGGATATTGCCGAAATCGTCCGGGAGATAAAATAAAAACTTGAGCGAACAGTTGCTTCGCTCTGATTCAGACCAGAAAACCCCGGTTTGTTAAAATCAATTTTTAAAATAAACCTTTTAAAAGCAGAAAAAATGAATAACGATGAGAATAAAATAAAAGAAAATGGTGCCAAAACCGAAGGACACAAAATGGATTCGTGCTGTTGTGGCGGTGGCCATGACCAGCCTAAAAATGAGGTCCAAAAAGAAGGCAAATATCATTGCCCGATGAAATGTGAAGGCGACAAAACATACGATCAGCCGGGAAATTGCCCTGTTTGTAAAATGAAACTGGTTCTGGTCGGCGAAGTTCAACCTTCATGTTGTTAAAGAAATAAAAGCAAACCAATCCAGGTAATTTACGTACTAACAGAGTCGTGAAAGAATGGAAAACAAGATGGAAAAAATCAAACAATACCTGGTGATAACCATCAAGGCCGATTTGATCAAACAAAAACTTCCTGATACGAACAGAGGTTTTCGTGACCTAAAGTTTGAAAAAACGAATCCGGCGATGTATGATAAGCTCGCCTCCAATCATCCTATTGATCTTTGCCGGTATCAGGTAATCAACAACTATATGGGAAAAATCAGTTTAATCAACTCGGTTGGTGCTTCGTCTGGAAAATCCGGTTTTTTCGATGCCGTGCGCACTGCCGTAATCAACAAAAGAGCACTAGGTGCCGGTTTGATTTCAGGAAGAAAGGCTTTTCAACGCCCAATAAAAGAAGGTGTCCGGTTGTTAAATCTCATACAGGATGTTTATCTCTGTCAGGATATTGCCGTTGCTTGATTTCATAAGATTGTTTCATTCTTTGTACTTAAATTCCCGGTTTGCTGCCAACAAGACCGATGAAAACTTAATAATTTTAATAACCCAGGGCTGTCAATACTAAGTCTTTGCATCCTTAATTTACTTTTACTACTATGAAGAAAAAAATAATAATACTTCTGAATTTTCTATTTCTAGGTTCTTTAACCTCATTCAGTCAGGTCTTATCTGAAAGAGAATCTGGTAATACAATTCAAAATCCGGTTATAATTCCAGGGACTCTTTCAGGACCTGAGTTTAATCTAACTCTTCAAAATGGTACCTTCCAGTTTTATGATGGGATAAACACCACAACCATGGGCGTAAATGGAAATATACTTGGGCCAACATTGATAATGCACAAAGGCGACAATGTTAATATTCATGTCAACAACAATCTTAATGAAACCACAACAATCCACTGGCATGGTATGCACGTTTCGGCAGAAAACGATGGCGGGCCTCACACTACAATTGCGCCAGGAGCGTCATGGAATCCTCACTTTACTGTGTTGGATAAAGCAGGAACTTACTGGTACCACCCGCATTTGCACGAAAAAACCAATGAGCACATTTCAAAAGGAATCGCCGGTTTCATCATTGTTCAGGATAGTGAAGAAGCTGCCTTGGATTTGCCCCGCACTTATGGTGTTGACGATTTTCCACTGGTTATTCAGACCAAAGATTTTGATGCCCAAAAAGAAATTGTTGCACCATCAAATTCAGATGATGTTGTAATGGTGAATGCAACCATTGCCCCTTCTCTTGCTGTTCCTGCCCAGGTTATTCGGTTTCGTTTGCTCAATGGGTCTTCGATGAGGGTTTTCAATATTGGTTTATCAGGCAACGAAACTTTTTACCAAATTGGTTCTGATGGTGGATTGCTTAGTGAACCTCTTCCTTTAACAAGGCTGCAAATGGCTCCCGGCGAAAGGGCGGAAATTCTTATTAATTTTAACGGCAAAGAAGGACAGCAGCTTAATCTTATGAGCTATGCTTCCGAATTTCAGGATGGTATTTATGGCGCTACTTATCCGGGAATGATGACTATGATGACTCTGCATGGTTACAATCCCAATCCTCTTAATGGAAATGATTTCAACGTCATCACTTTTAATGTAGTTGCCCCTGGTGAAAATCCTGTTACAAATATTCCATTGGCTTTGGTTGAGGTAACCCCAATCTCTGAAGCAACTGCTGACCTGACGAGGAATTTAACATTTACTCCCGAAATAATGGGTCCCAATCAACTCAACGGGAATTTTCTCATTAACGGCACCAGTTTTAATATGGATGTCATCAACTACCTTATTCCGCTAAATAATACTGAAATATGGCGCATTACCAATCAGTCAGCAATTGCGCATCCATTCCATATTCATGATGTGCAGTTTTATGTGTTGGACAGGAACGGTGAACCTCCCCTGGCGAGTGAATTAGGGAGAAAAGATGTCATATTGATTAAACCCCAGGAAACGGTTCGTTTTATCACCAGATTTGAAGATTTTGCTAACGACTCTGTGCCTTATATGTTCCATTGCCACATGCTGATGCATGAAGACGGTGGCATGATGTTGCAGTTTAAAGTCGTTGATGAAACATCGGGAATAGTTGACAACATGACTGATTCTGAAGATTTTATTAGTTATCCCAATCCATTAACTGAGCACAATAGCATTCTCAATTTTAAAGCTGTCAATGACATAAATAGCTATGTGGTTTATGATATCATCGGAAGAAGACTTATTGAAAAAAAGACAGATAGAAATATTTCAGCCCTATCAATTGATTTTACTGATTTTGATAAGGGTACTTATATTTTAAGTGTTAGAACTGATAATAAAACACTTACAACGAAAGTATCGAGAGAATAAAACCGGTATATCAAAAATGGAAAAGCTGCTAATTATACAATTACAATGGAAAAAGAAATTGACCAAAAGCTTCTGTTACGAAATATTAAGCCAACGGCCATGCGGGAACTGGTGTTAATAGTTTTAAAAGAACAAAAGTCTGCTATCAGCTTGTCTGAATTGGAAAAGAAATTTGAAAATGCGGACAACTCTACTTTGTACAGAACCTTAAGGACTTTCCTGGAGCATCAACTCATTCATTCAATTGAGGATGGCTCTGGTTCACTTAAATATGCACTTTGCGATGATTTTTGCACCTGTGCACCTGAACAATTACATGTTCATTTTCTTTGTACGAAATGTAGAAAAACATATTGCCTTAAAGATTCACCTGTTCCCCAAACCGACTTGCCCGCTGGATTTAAATTCTTAAGTGCAAATTTTGTTGTTACAGGTAATTGTTCAAATTGCAAAAAATAACTTTGCAACCCGGTTGCACTTCTCTCACATTACCTTTACTGAGAAAATTAAAACTAAAAACCATGAAAATACTTAATTCATCATTAATTCCGACACTAATGCTGGTAGTTATATTTGCAGTTTCCTGTAAGAAAAACGATACAACTCCAGCTTCAACACAAGGATTGTCTAAACAAGTAAGTGGGACTTACAGCGGAGAATTAAAAAATTCTCAAACAAATCAAACAAAACCTGCTACGCTGACCGTTTCCTCGTTAAACGATTCGTTAATTAGTCTGCACTGTATTTCCAGTAATTTTGACAGAACAATTAACATGATGGTTTACAGTGACAACGATAGCATAATGATGTGCTTTACCGGACAAGATTTTTACAATGAATATGGCCACAATCTCAATAACCACAATTTTTGTGGCAGCAAACCCGAAGGCTGGCACAGCGACTGGGAAAACGATCATGACCATTGGTGGGGGGGGCAAAATAATATGTCGAATGCATGGAATAATCACATGAATACACAACATAATCCGGGTGATCAGCATTATGGTTGGTGCTATCCTGCTAACCATTCTTGTAAATATATATTTAAAGCACCCAATTCCGGCACAACTTATTTTGAAACATTTACCGGAACTATTAATTAATATCCGGGCATAGGAGGCCGTGCTAAGATAAAAAAATATATTTGAAAAGGAGCTACCAAAGGATTCTAAACTGCATTCAAAAGAAAACGTATTCCGGAGCGTTTTCTTTTTCAAGTTCACCGTAATGAACAAGTCGCGGCTTGATGCTGATGCCTTTTAGACTTCTACTGACTAACATGATTTCCAATTCAATGAATTGAAACCAGATCGTCGTCAGTTATTGGCAAATTTCAGCGAATCCAGGCACTAATGAAAGATCGTATGGTTACCTTCGCAAGCCAGGTTTCAGATGATGCTCCTGATTTTTTCAGGCAGTGCCATCAAAAGCGCAGCAAGAAATCGGTGCATTCAGTCCCCATAAATGAGGATATTGCTGATTGTGACATTACCATCCTCATAGCCACATATCCAATTCCATATCTTAACCTGCTTACAGCCTCCGATGAGGATGGCGATTATTTTTTGAGAAATTGCCCGCAAGCAAGTATACGATAACCTGTCCTTTTTATGGTTATGAAGTTCCTTCCCCCGGTTGAAGTAAACATCGCTTCCGGCGAGAGCATGAAAGTGCATTTTGCTTTGAAACCACTGATGGTGCTCGAATTGATCTGGAATAAATCTAAGATCAGAATTGAAAACTATGTCCGGCTTCTACAGGGCATTTTTGTTGATTTAAAACGTATGATTGTGTAAATGGATAAAATTTAAGCACATCATCGGGCTTCACTCCCTAAAAAACCCGACTTGCCAGTTGAATTTGAATTCTCAAATGAAAATTTTACGGGTTTAGAAAACAATAAAAATAAATCATGCATTTAATGCCAGATTGCTGAACAAATTGGCAACCTGCTGTTTAAATAAGTGTTATAGTTTCAAAAAATACTAAATCTTATATCATAGTCCCGGTTTTTAAAAGATTTTAGAACTTAAAAAACGAATAAATATGAAAAAGCTGCAAATACAAATACCACTCATTTTGCCCGAAGTGCCGGACGAAAAAGACAAATGTGTTCTGGAGCTTATTCAACTGCTACAGGATAGAAAAGGCCTGGAGAAAGTACATATTTCTGAAAGTACTGAAAATGGAGTGCCGCAGCTTTGTTTTCATTATAACCCCGGATTAATTTCCATTACACGCATATTGTCTATTGCCAGGCAGGCCGGGGCTTCCATTACAGAAAAAACAGGACATAAACTCATTGAAGTGGATGGCATCCGCCATCCGCACCATGCCCGTATTATCGAGCGCACCCTTAACGCTTTGGATGGTATGCTGGAAGCCTCTGTTTCTGCTTCGGGAATGGTAAGGGCAGAGTTCGATACGGCCAGGATTGATGAATCGGAAATACTTAAAGCTTTGCGAAAAGAAGGCCTTAGCATACCCGATACCGCCGTAAATTCTGAAAGATATTTACGCTCTGTCAAAGAAACAGAGCAGACACCAAAAGTCAAAAAAGCCGAAAAGGACCATAGTGACGAAGAAAGTAAAGAAAAGGAACATACACATGGTGGCCCTCTCGGTAAAAATACGGAATTGATTTCCTCCATCATTTCGGGAATTCTGCTGGCTATTGGCTTCGGCCTCTCTTTCCTGGATGCAGTACCTTCCTGGGTGTGCCTGTCGCTGTAT
>JBBQBC010000182.1:0-8098 GCA_038317155.1 Bacteroidales bacterium | reverse complement strand
TACTCCTTTTCTTGATGAAAATATAAACCGCCGGATCAAGGAATCGGGCGGGCATTATGAACTCCGGGTTGAGCCATTCCTGGATATTCATCTGCATCCTTTATTCGATGACGGATCTGGTGGGAACCTGAGTAATATCCGCATATTCTCTGCCATTGCTGTATTGATTCTCGTTATAGCCTGTTTCAATTTTACCAGCCTGTCCACAGCAAAGGCTATCCGAAGGAGCCGTGAAACCGGCATCAGAAAGGTATCCGGCGCTTCACGCGGAATGCTGGTCAGGCAATTTCTGGGCGAAGCGCTCGCATTAAGTTTTGCCGCACTTTTACTTGCATTGCTTTTTATAGAACTCGTGCAGCCATGGTACAATGCTGTTACCGGACTGAATTTAAGTCTTTACAATGCCATAAATGTACAGTTTATGCTGGCTGTCTTTCTATTGGTAATCTTTACCGGAATTTCGGCTGGCGCATATCCGGCATTTTATCTCGCATCGTTCAACCCGTTAGCAGTTCTGAAAGGGGGATCAGGATCGTTAAGGACTATCGGACTAATTCCGAAAATACTGGTTGTTGTTCAGTTCGCTATCTCAGCTGGGCTTATTAATTGTCTGCTGGTAATGTTCAGTCAACTGGAATACATCCGGAAATTTGATCCGGGCTTCCGCTCCGGCGATATACTCACCTTGTATCTGCCAAGTGAAGCCACTATTGAAAAGCATACAATTATTGGGAATGAGCTGCTGACACTGCCCGGTGTAAAATCGTGGGCAGCAGTCTCAGAACCACCCGGGGCCGGGGTTACCTCAAACGGGTATTTCCCGGAGGGTTATCGCGATGCTGTTTTGATTAATGTAATAGATGTTGACTCCGGTTTTATCAAAACCCTGGGAATCAACCTGCTTGCGGGACATAATTTCAAGTCGGGGTCTTCGGCTGATAGCCAGGCTTTTATGGTAAATGAGACTTATGCAAAGCGATTCAGAGTATCAGAACCTAACGGGCACTACGTTGAACGGAATGGCAGGCATCCAATCATCGGCATTGTTAAAGATTTTCATTTCAGTTCGTTGCATTCTCCGGTTGAGCCGCTGATTCTGACAATGAAACCATGGAAGGGCTATGAATACATCCTGATTCAGACTGATAAAGGCCAGACCGGGGACATCAGGCAACTGATTGAAACACGATGGCAAGGCCTGTTCCCTAATGAACCCTTCATCTGCATTCCTTTGGATGTGGTAATAGCCGACAATTACACCAATGAAAAGAGTTTTGCCAGACTGTTTACCGGTTTTACCATACTGGCACTGGTTGTGGCCTGCCTCGGTTTGTTCGGATTGTCGGCTGTTATCTTACAGCAAAGACGCCGTGAGCTGGGTATCCGGAGAATATTGGGTGCTGATCCATGGGGGCTTACTTTTCGGGTAACTTCAGGATTTACCCGGTTAGTCATTCTGGGGAACCTTATCGCCGCTGTGCCGGTTTGGTATATAATGAAAACCTGGCTATCCGGTTTCAGCTTTGCTGTTCATCTTTCGGCACTAACATTCATAGCTACTGTCCTGTTCACTATAATTATCGCGTGGCTCACAATTCTTTGGCAGACTTTAAGAACTTCAAGGCTAAACCCTGTTGAGGTAATCAGGTATGAATAGCATTGATTATCAATGGAATGCCAGGAATGCAAATGATCCTTCGCTTCGATTTCAATCCTTCAGAAAGAAATTCAACTTAGGTTAACCTGATCAGCAGTTCTGTCATTAATTGAAATCCAGCAGGTATCAGCGTTTCACCTAAGTTGCACCTATCGTTTTTAAAAAAATCCCTAACTTGCCACTCTTTTTGAGAATATATGAAAGCGTGGCTTATTGAGAAACCCAATCAGGAAATCTATGATAGATGGGCTTTGTGGAACCAATCTGTTCCCGGTGCCCATTTTTTCCAGGGGCCTGTTTATGCCCGCCTGGTAAATGAAAGCGGAATCTACCGGCATGGTCTGGTGGTGGTCGAAAAAAAGGATGGTCAATGGGCAGGGCTGATTTCGTTTATTTTGTTGCATGAATTCCGCTATATTTTCCCTGTTCTCACCACCCGTGCGGTTGTGTACGGTGGTCCGGTTTTAGCTGAGTGGCTTGATGAATCAGAAAAACAGTTGTGTGTGAGCCTTGCATTGGCATGCCTGACAGATGCGTTGAAAAACCGATGTCTTTACATCCAATTCCGAAACTTCACTGATACCAAACCATTTTCGGAGGTATTTCACAAATATGGATACCGGTTTTCTGACCGCCTTAACCTGTTGAAGCCCATTGCCAATCTGGAAAAAGCCAGCAAGGATTTAAGTACTGTTCGCCGACGGCAGTTGCGTCTCAGTGCTGCGAACGGATTGACCATAAAGCCAGCCGAAAGCCCCGAAGAAATTGACTATCTTTATTTTTTACTGAAGCGCCTTTACAGCGAAAAAGTTCGTAAACCATTGCCGGCAAAAGAATTCTTTCAACGTTTCTTCCTTCTGTCAAAGGAGGAAAACTGTGGAAAAATTCTTCTTGCTGAGTACCATGGCAAAATAGTGGGTGGCATCGTAACGCCCTACACCCCTGGCAAAAGCAGTTATGAATGGTATGTTTGTGGCCTCGATAAAGAATATGTCCGGTACAGGATATACCCGAGCGTGGCGCTCACCTGGGCAGCAATTGAAACCGGGAATGCAGCCGGTTGCACTACTTTCGACTTTATGGGTATGGGGATCCCCGATAAACCCTATGGGGTGCGTGATTTTAAGGCCCGGTTCGGGGGTGTATGGGTTAACCACGGCAGGTTGATCAGGATTAACAACCCGTTCCGTTATAAAATCACGGAAATAGGCTATAATCTGCTGCGACTGCTGAAAAAGGTTTAAATGAAAAATATTGGCGTTTGATACATCCGCAAGGTTATCAAAATATGTATATACGTATTTTTTCCTGCTATTTTTTTTCATTCTGCTCTAACTATATTTTTCGGGGTATGAAACTAAAACTTTGTTATTTTTGCATGTGATTGTGATTTGGTTTTATTTCGAGAGATAAATGAGCATCAGGAGAAAATAGTAAAGCCGGGTTTTACAATTTCCAGTTTTATGAGAAGGCTTTACAGACAGTTATTGATCAATATTGCGATTGCTGTATTCGTATTTCTGGCATCGCTTTGGTTGCATTCGGAAATTAGCCAGGCAAATCTTCACAGGTATTTAGGGCTGGCACTTTTTTATTACGGATCTCATATTCTTATATCCCTGATCTTCAGAAAATATGAGACCTACCAACGATACAATCATTCCATCCTTATTAAGCTTTATACCCGAAGCTGGATGTATTCGTCAGGGATTGCCCTGTTGCTCATATACACCCTTCAACTAAGCTACTATTCCCGACTGGTAATCCTTACCAATATTTTTGGTTTAATTGCTTTAGAAATGCTATATGTTGCAACCCTGTTAGCCATTAGAAGTTCTGTCTTAATTCCGGATAAAATTATAGACAACCAGGGTGCACAATCAGGTTCGGAAAATATTGGTACGAAGATAACTGTTGAAAAAGGCCGGAAAGAGAGCATACTTGAGATCAGTGATGAATTGTTGGATGAAATTGGACCAGAAGCCCTTCAATACATTAGTAATTATATAGATGATGAACCCGGTAAAACACTTGTCATTGATACTACCACGCAGTTTAATATCTCCAATCAACCGAAGGGCATATTTAGTAAAATAGTGAACCTACACCGGCTGAATGATGTCAGGTTCGTAAATAAATTTCTTGAGGCAATGAACAGCCGTCTGCCTGAAGGAGGACTGATCGCAGTTTGTGCCGAAACCAAGAACCAGCGCAAGGAGCGCATTTTGGAGAAATATCCGCCTTTACTCAATTACGTTGTTTATTCATTTGACTTTCTCGTAAAACGTGTATTCCCAAAAATACCAATTGGGAAATCTATTTATTTTTTCCTGACCCGTGGACAAAACAGGGTGATGAGCCGGGCTGAAATCCTGGGAAGGGTCTGCTCCTGTGGCTTCTCAATCATTGATGAGCAGAAGATCAAAGGAAAGCTTTTTGTAATTGCCCGAAACACGGGGCTTCCGGCGTTTAATGAACATGCTACGTATGGCCTGTTTATTTACCTCAACAGGATTGGGAAGGACGGAAAAATGATTCAGGTATATAAGTTCCGGACTATGCACCCTTTTAGTGAGTACCTGCAGGGATATATATATGCAAACAATAATCTGAGCGAAGGAGGTAAACTAAAGGATGATTACCGGATAACCTCATTAGGTCGCTTTCTGCGCAAAATATGGCTCGATGAGTTGCCTATGCTGATCAATGTTTTTAGGGGAGAGATGAAAATAGTCGGGGTGCGGCCACTCAGCACGCAATATTTTAATCTTTATTCTCCTGATATGCAGAAAATGAGAATCCGCTACAAACCCGGACTTGTTCCTCCTTTTTATGCCGATATGCCTAAAACATTTGAAGAGATTGAAGAATCGGAACGGAAATATCTCCTTGCTTATCAGAAATCCCCTATTATTACTGATATAAACTATTTTTTTAAGGCTTTCTTCAACATAATCTTTAAGAGAGCGAGGAGCCACTAGTGCTATGTCAAGTGTAAAATGTCGCATCGAATGAAATGAAAGTTCCAACACTTAATCGGATTTCAATTTTTTACTTTTTAAGCTTCGACCACGCTCAGCTCATCGCTTTTATCTTGAGCTTTGAGCTTTAGACTTTGAGCTTTCTACTTTCTACTTTTTAGCTTTGACCACGCTCAGCTCATCGCTTTTTACTTTGAGCTTTGAGCTTTATGCTTTGAGCTTTATACTTTTTACTTTTTACTTGACCACGCTCAGCTCATCGCTTTCTACTTTGAGCTTTGAGCTTTTTACTTTTTACTTTTTAAGCTTCGACCACGCTCAGCTCATCGCTTTTTACTTTGAGCTTTGAGCTTTTTACTTTGAGCTTTCTACTTTTTACTTGACACTAATCAGCTTTCCAGCACAAAGAGTTCTGACCTTGACCCACGGGGCAGAGCGTTTATAATCAGCTCCGGATGAATCTGGATGCCTTTCAAATCAAATGTTTGGGCAAGTGTTGCCAGGGCCTTTACGGGTGTGTTATTCTCTGCACTGAGGTGGCAAAGCAGGATATGTGATAACCGCGAATGATAATTGCTTGCAATAAATTCGGCAGTATGCGCATTGCACATGTGCCCGAGTGATCCGTGAACCCTTTGCTTCAACTGCTCGGGGTATCGGCCTGTGAGCAGCATCTCTTCATCGTAATTCGATTCTATTACCATTACATCGGCCTTTCGCAGGTAATGCGCAGCCTGATCGCCAATTACCCCAAGATCTGTTGCAATGGTGATGCTTTTTGACTGATTGGCAATGTGATAGCCAACGGCTTCGTGTGCATCATGCGAAACCGGAAAAGCCTCGATCCCAAGCCCTGCCAGATGAATAGTTTCACCGGGAACCATCTTGTGGAATAATGATTGTTCCAGATCAAAGGTAGTTCTGTTGCGCAGGATTCCTTTCCAGGTGCCTACAGTACAATAAACAGGAATATTGTGTTTCCGGGTAAGGATGGTGAGTCCTTTGATGTGATCTATGTGGTCGTGTGTAATGAAAATACCCCGGATCAAAGGCAGTCCAACTCCGATTTCTTCAAGTATCTTTCTGATGCTGCGGGCACTGATGCCAGCATCGACAAGGATGCCCTCGCTACTACTTCCAATGAAATAGCAATTACCACTGCTGCCACTGGAAAGACTGCAAAACTGAAATTTAACGGGGAAGAGAATTGGAGACACGAAGGAGAATTAAGGTGCAAAGTAAGATTTGTGGCAAAAATACGCAATTTGGCCTTGTATGTGCCAAATCAATATAGCCTGAGAAAAAGAATATGGGCATTCCAGTGACGCATTTACAATTTCCTGTCGTTCATCTGCATAATACTGTTTTATTACAAAAGTTTATTCTGAAAATTGCAGGCTGCATTTTTAAAAATTGTTCCTTACGATAAGCCTTCCAAGTTGCGCAATTATTTGATAAAGGACTTACTTTTGCAGATATTTCAATCAGCCAATACCTGTTTTCATGAGATACAATTCAAAAGTTGTAACCATTGGCAAACTGTTGCTCGGAGGCAATCATCCCATCCGGCTGCAGTCGATGACCAACACCAACACCCTTGATACCAATTCGACAGTAGAGCAATCCATAAGAATGATAAATGCCGGTTGTGAAATGTTACGTATTACCGCTCCTGGCTTAAAGGAGGCTGCAAATCTTCAGGTGATTAAGGATGCTCTAAAAAGGCGCGGATACGATGTACCGCTGATTGCCGATATCCATTTTAACCCTGGTGCTGCCGAATTGGCCGCCCGTATCGTTGAGAAAGTCCGCATTAACCCTGGTAATTATATTAACAAAAACCTGCTGTCGAAAATTGACTATACCGATGAGGAATACAATTTTGAACTCGAACACACTTCCGAAAAACTGGCCCCGTTGCTTAAGATATGCCGTGATCACGGAACGGCCATCCGTATAGGCACAAACCACGGATCACTCAGTCAGCGGATAGTGAGCCGCTATGGTGATACGGCTGAAGGCATGGTTCAGTCGGCGCTTGAGTTTACCCGGATATGCAACCATCAGGGCTTTCACAACCTCGTGTTATCTATGAAATCAAGCAATGTAAGGGTCATGGTTAACGCTTACTTATTGCTTGCCGAAAAACTGATGGACGAAGGACTGAATTATCCGCTTCACCTGGGTGTTACCGAAGCCGGCGACGGTGAAGACGGCCGGCTAAAATCTGTTGCAGGTATTGGGGCCTTGTTAGCCAGGGGCATAGGCGATACCATCAGGGTTTCCTTAACAGAAGAACCCGAATTGGAATTGCCGGTGGCCAAAGCAATTTGCAGTAGGTTTCAGCAAACTAGAGCTGATGGCTGGGTGGTGCGAATCATCAGGCCAGATTTGTTAATTGAAAGTGAAATCAGGGAGGAGAATATCCCTTCCGACGCATCGGGGTTAATAGGAGGAAAGAATCTTCCGGTTCTCATTATAAAGAAAAATAAACAGTTTTTCCTTGCCAATGAGCAAGGAGAACTAAATCAGCTAAAATTTCAACTATTTGATCTGCAATCCATTGGGAAAAATAGGGGTAAATCAGCATTTTTGTCTTTAGGGGATGAAACTATCAGACAATCTATGCCTGAGGTTATTGAGAAACTGAAGGGAAATCCGGATATTGTAATATTTGCAGAAGCCGGGTCAACTACTTTGAGGCAGATGGTCAGAAGCATGAGGGTTGTGGGTCTCAGGAATCCGATAATCCTGAAAAGCCCGGTCAATACTAAAAAAGCAGATGATTTGCTACTTGAAAACAGCCTAAACCCCGGAAGCCTGTTGATTGATGGTATAGGCGACGGACTTTGCATTGAGCCAAACGGAATTCCCGAAGCAGAGGCAATAAGATTGGGTTTTGGCCTGCTTCAGGCAACGCGGATGCGGTTTACACGCACCGAGTTTATTGCCTGCCCATCCTGCGGCCGCACAATGTTCAATATCCAGGAAGCCCTTCAACAGGTAAAAGCCCGCACTGGCCACCTGAAAGGATTAAAAATAGGGGTTATGGGCTGTATTGTAAACGGACCGGGCGAAATGGCCGACGCTGATTACGGTTATGTAGGAGCTGGCAATGGGAAAGTAACACTCTATAAAGGAAAAGAACCCGTAAGGCGGGGAATTCCTGAAGCAGAAGCAGTAGAAGTGCTGGTACAGTTGATAAAGGATGGAGGTGATTGGGTTGATTCTCTTGCTTAGGGACTTAGAGACTTAGAGACTTAGGGACTTAGAGACTTAGGGACTTAGAGACTTAGGGACTTAGAGAAAGGGAGAAAGAGAGAAAGAGAAATGTCTAATTTCTAATTTCTAATGTCTAATGCCAGTGAGATAGTTGAGGAATCAGTGGTGGCTGAGTGTTTTGCGAAATTTAGGATGTTTTGGAATTACAATAATTTTTTCGCAAAATGTATCGAAGCCA
>JBBQBC010000181.1:0-8116 GCA_038317155.1 Bacteroidales bacterium | reverse complement strand
TTACCCACATCCCATTGCCAACTGCGAATTTCTAATTTCGGATTTCAGATTTACCCACATCCTATTGCCAACTGCGAATTTCTAATTTCGGATTTCGGATTGCAGATTTTGGATTTACTACTTCTTATTGCCAACTGCCCTTTGCCAACTGCGGATATCGGATTTTTTTAATCCTGCTTCTGACTTCTGACTTCGGACCTCTGACCTCTGACTTCTGACTTCAGATTTTGGATTTACCCACATCCCATTGCCAACTGCCTTTTGCCAACTGCCTGCTAACTTTTGCCAATTATTAATTATGAATTCACGATTTATGAATACCACCGCTATTCCTGGCGTCGCTCAATTTCTCTCCTGTTATCCTTTGTTTTCAATGAATCCCGTTTATCATAGAGTTTTTTCCCTTTCGCAATGGCTATTTTGATTTTCGCCAGGCCTTTTTCATTGATAAAGAGCAGTGTTGGTATAATGGTCAGTCCCTTTTCGCGTGTCTTTGAAATTATTTTGTTTAATTCACGACGATTAAGCAGCAGTTTTCTGTCTCGTTTTGGCTCATGATTGGCATAGGTTCCAAACTTATACTCACTGATATGCAGATTTTTTACAAATAATTCATTCCCTTCAAAAGCACAATAGGCGTCGGTAAGATTGGCTTTGCCATCACGTAAGGATTTAATCTCGGTACCCGATAATACTATGCCGGCGATGAATTCTTCTGTAAGAAAGTATTCAAATGCGGCTCTTTTGTTCTTTATGTTGATGCCTGAGGCCATAGTTTGCGCTAAAAGGCTGCAAAGATAAGGTTTTTGGGCGGATTTTATTTTTTGATGAATAGCCTTTCGGCTTCCGGCGTATTTTAACCGAATTTATGGCTTTTGTCTTTTAAAATTAACTCCAGGCTTGAGGTTGACCACAAATGTTCTAATTTTACAGTTACAAGCCTTAAAGCTATTTTGCCAAAACCATTTGAGATGAAAAAAAGGATTTTTTATTCCCTGTTAATACTATTTCTTGCTGGTCTTGCAGGAGGCACAATCTATATCAATTCATTGCTTCCGATAATTACTGGTTATGCAGCAAAAAATCTGGCTTCGGCGGTGTTTATTTCTGGTCGGAATCAGGCAGACGTTGAAGCGCTTGACCTCAATTTTTCATTGATAAAATATACTTCAAACGAACTGGATACCATAAATATGAAAGTAACCAGTAGGTTTCTGTGGGGAAAATCCACAGCAATTTACCGCAAGGGCTTCGGTTGCACACTCATTCAGGATGCAGATGAAGAGTCGTTTCGAAAGATTCAGTTTTCATCAATTGATAAACTACCTTTTAACCAGGACTCGGTTCAATGGCCGGTAGGTAATATCATTTCTGATACCACCATTAAGGATGTCGATGTGGCCAAACTCGATGAAATCGGAAATAATTTGATTAACCATGATGCATACAATGGTCATGTTTTTGCCATGGCAGTGGTGTATAAGGGGCAACTCATTCTTGAGAAATACAGGCCTGAGTTTAATCGGAAAACCCGGTTTCTTTCCTGGTCGATGGCAAAGAGCTTTACCAATGCACTCACCGGGATTATGGTTGGGGATGGTAAGTGGGAATTAGACAAACCGGCTGACATACCTGAATGGCAGAATGATGATCGAAAAAAGATTACCATCAATAACCTGCTTCAGATGAAGAGTGGTTTAAAATGGAACGAAGATTACGGCAGCGCCTCAGATGTTAACCTGATGCTGCACCGGGAATCTGATTTTGCGGGGTTTGTATGTAGCCATCCAGCAGCCTTTCGGGCAGGAACAAACTGGTATTATTCTTCAGGCTCACCTAATATTATTACCAGTCTTATGCGGAAAACGCTGAACAATGATGAAGCATATTATCGTTTTGCCCCGGAACGCCTTTTTAACCGGATAGGTATGCCGGATGCGGTTTTCGAAGTTGATGCATCGGGAAATCTGGTTGGATCTTCCTACCTTTATGCCACTGCGCGTGATTATGCCCGGTTTGCCTTGTTATACCTTCAGGATGGGGTTTTCAAGGATGAAAGAATACTTCCCAAAGGCTGGGTGAAATATACCACTACGCCTGTATCCGGAAGTAATGGTAGCTATGGCGCTTATTTCTGGTTGAACAGAAATAATGAGTTCCCCGATGCTCCGGCCAATATGTTCTATTGTAAAGGACACGACGGGCAAATGATCTTTATCATGCCTGATCAGCAATTGGCTGTGGTAATCCTCGGCTATTCACCCAAACCTGATCATGTTATTGAGTTTAACAGATTGCTGGGCGATATTCTGGCAATTATAAAATAGGGCCTGCTGAAAAACTCAATAAAAACAGTACACTTTTTACGTTACGGTGCGCTGACCTGCCTGCTTTACGCAGTCAGACAGACCTTAAAATCCTTTTAATCTGCGATTTACATTCAAGGTTTCGCCACTGCCGTCTGCCTGGAAGCCAGTCATTCAGGCAGGCTGTGGCTATTCCATACCCAAAAGGGGGGAAATTGTCAATTCTAATCCAAGGCTTTTTGATGCTATTGACATATTCCCATGTACTTAGAATTCATTCCAATCTTGTAATTATTTTATTTCCAAGAGTATAGATATATTGCAGCAGACCATATTTATTCACTGGAGCCCTGCCGAAATTCAAAGATTCATTGTTCACTGGTTAATTCTATCATGATTAGAATTATTTTCAGTGTTTTCATCTATTTGCATCAAACAAAAAACGTATAGATAATGTTACATATAGCATTATAGGTGAATAAGTTGTTTGCCCTGTTTGCAATCATATTGACAATTTAACATAAACAACTTGAAATGAGGCTGATATATACATTTTTACTCGTTTTTGCTTTCGCCAACCAAGTGTCATCCCAATCTTTCGAATGGATACAGGGAAGGGATATCAATTATGAAATGAATCCTGATATGCTCAATTATTCTGTAGCTGCTTCTGTTGATGGTACCATCTGGCATGGCGGAATGAAGAATTTTGTTGAGTTTTACAATGATGCAATGGGCGATCTTTTTCTTGCGCAATTTGACAGTGACGGAAATTTGCTTCACGATTATCAGATAACCGGAAGTGCTAAACTCAAAAATATGGTAACAGATTCTCAAGGGAATCTATATGTAACCGGGCAAACTCTCACTGCACTTGATTTCTGGGATGGGTCTCATCTAAGTATTAACGGAGATTTTATTGAAGGATTTCTGATAAAGGTTTCACCTTCCGGAACAGTAGAATGGACAATTAATTTATCTGATTTATTCACAAACGCTGTCCCTGAAGATCTGTTTATATCGAATGGAAGTATTTTCCTGGCACATTCTGAATGGCCTGAATCAAACATTACTGAATTTGATGGTGGCGGGAATGCGTTGCGAACCATCAATCAGCATAATGTGAGTCTTGTTTCAGGTGTGGTTCTGGATGCGGAAAGTAATATCTATGCCACAGGTTCATGCCCCAACTTGCAGAGTGCATTCGGAGGTGTAATTTTTGAATCACCTTTTCCATATAGTTTGTACCTGGTAAAATATTCTCCTTTGGGAGTGCCTGAATGGGTAAAATTTACGGAAGATATTACCTGCATTAAACCGAAAATTGCCATTGATGGTGCCGGAAGAATTATCTGGGCAGGCCCCTTAAATACTGAAACCTATTTTGATACCATTGCAATGATGGGGCCAGCGTGGATATACGATCTTTTTGTAACGGCTTTTAATTCTGAAGGTCATTCGCTCTGGGGGGTTGAGGTGCCGCAAGTGTTGACCGGAGATGCCACAACTGCCAAATCTAAACCAATGGTTATTTTATCTGACAATTCAGTTACAGTTGCCGGGTTTACTAGAGGGACGATTGATTGGGGCAATGGAGTTGTTTCCGGGTCAACCGGTACCGCGTATCGTTCCCTGGTGCTGAATATTTCTTCAACAGGTGTGGCAAATTGGGTGAAAACCGCTGGTGGCGTTGGCTATAATCAGGTTTTTGCCATGGATAAAGATACAGATGACAATCTATATCTGACAGGCTCAGCGCGCGAAACAGTTCAATTTGATACCTGCAGTTATACCGGAGATTCTTACTATTACCCTTTTCTGACGAAACTAAACACCGGAGTAACTACCGGAATTTCCAAACCGGATTCCCGATTAAATTTTACTGTTTACCCGAATCCTACCGGAGATTACCTGGTTGTGGGGACTTCTGCTAAAGACCACTTTACGCTAATTCTGAGCAATATAGATGGTCAGGAAATTTTGAAGCAAACGACCGTTAGTCCATCGACAAAAATTGATGTAAGCAAACTTCCGTCAGGCGTTTATCTTCTGAAACTGGTGAATCCTCAGGGATTTTTTGAAGTCAGAAAAGTAATAATCAATTGAAGTAACCGGTCTCCATGACTTCATGCAACAATAGAAGTGGTTATCGGCAACATAACAGTTTTGGGATTATAGGCTTATGGTCAATCCTACCATAAAATTTCTCCCGGCCTGGGGGAAATAGCCGTCCAATTTACCATAAGCTCCTTCGCTGTAATAACGATATACCCATGCATTGGTTTCATATTCGGCATTAAACAGATTATTCACGTTTAGATTTATCTCGAGACCACGCATGAACTTTGGCTCCAAAAGCCAACTCAACCTGAGATTACTTACGAAATATGCTTCGAGGATACGATCTTCGGAAGCCGTATTGTCGATGTACTGCCTGGAGATATATTTGCCATTGAGTGCTGCATCCAGACCTTTTGCAATGGACCAGACCACTTCGGTGCCGGCAATTACACTAGGCGAAAAGGCAAGGTTAGTTTTACCGATGCGATGTTCCAATTGAGAACCCCAGTTATCCCAATCATCCACAAATTCCGTAAAATTTATAATTTTATTGCTACTGAGTGTGATGTTTGCTGTCGCCTTTAGTTTTTCATTCAGTTTAAAAGTGCTGTTTAGCTCAATTCCAGTGCGGTACGAAGCCGGCACATTGGTCATAATGGCAGCGCCCACATCGTTGATGGCTCCGGTAAGCACCAGTTGATCGCGGTAATTCATAAAATAGAGGTTGGCAGTGGCTTTTACCCTGGTATTGGTATAACTATAACCAAGTTCATAATCAAACAGGGTTTCGGCTACCGGGGCTGGTTTTGTCGGGTCGGCATCGGTATAATTGTCGCGGTTGGGCTCGCGGTGGGCAACCGCAAAACTCAGATACAGGCTGTTGTTGTAATTGATCTGGTGAAAAATACCGGCTTTTGGGTTGAAGAACAGAAATTCATGCTGTTGTGTGATTACTCTCTGGTCATCGTCTTTGCCTTTGAGGCTATAGTCAATGGTTCTGAGTTGCATGTCAGCATACAGATTTAACTTCCGGTTGGCCTGGTATTGTGCTTTTACATAAAAATTCAGGTCGCGCTTGTCACCTGTGCTTTCATACCAAAGGTAATTATAACCGGCTGTTTGAGCAAATTCAGCCCAGATAACCTCCCCAAAGTGCCGGCCATCGTAGCGATTGCCTGAACCACCAGCGACAAGATTCAGTTTCTCACATTCATAATTGAGCGACCAGGTAAAGCCATAAAAATCATTGTCGAGGTATTTGCGCCGGATAAGGTCGCTTTGGGTGATTAACAGGCTGTCACTCCCGGGAACTTTCACTGGTTTAATCAGATAATCTTCCAGATTTTCATCGTCCTTATATTGCTCATAATAGCCAAAGCCTTTGGTATAGTGCAGTGCAACACTTCCTGTCAGGTTTCCGGCCAGGCGCTGTGATACCATAATCTGGTGATGATCCTGCTGGTAGTTATCGGTTTCGTTTTCGTAAAATCGTTTATTACCAAGGTAATCGGTGTACATTCCAATGCCATTGTAAGTCCGGTTTGTTTTCAGGATATCAGAGGTTATGCCATCCCATGCCTGATATGTTACCTCTTTTCCTGAAAAGATGTTCATTTTAACAATTGTTGTCTTACCGTAATAACCGCCCGAAACATAGAAAGACTTCAGGTCGGAAGTTGCCCGGTCGATAAAGCCGTCGGAACTAAGTTTCGACAAGCGGGCATCCAGTGCCCATTTACCATCGATAAGCCCTGTGCCGGCGGAAACAGTGTGTCGCCAGGTATTGAAGGAACCAGTAGCGTTCGTTATTGTTCCATAGGCTTTGGGCGCTGGTGTGGCTGTCTGAAGGTTAATGCTGGCTCCGAAGGCCGCTGCACCATTGGATGAAGTTCCAACGCCCCTCTGCACCTGCAGGCTGCCTAATGAGGAAGCAAAATCGGGCATATTTACCCAAAACACACTGTGAGATTCAGCATCGTTTAATGGAATCCCGTTTACGGTGATATTGATCCGGTTCATATCTGTTCCACGGATTCTGAATCCGGTATAACCAACCCCGGTGCCTGCATCGGAAGTGACGACAGTTGCCGGCATCTGTTCCAATAGAAATGGGATATCGCGCCCCTGATCCTGTTTCGAAATCTCACTTCCCTTTAGGTTCTGGTAAGCAACCGGTGTTTTTTCATTCGCTCTGGTTGATGAGATAATAATTTCTTCGGTGAGCACCGGTGCTTGTTCCATTGAGATAAGCATGGTTTTATTCTCCGCCATGTCGAAAAGCGCTTCCCATGAATGATAGCCGATATAACTGACCTTTAGCTTATAACTGCCGGCTTTCAACCCTGTTATTTCAAACATTCCTTTCTCATTGGTTGTAACTTTAACCAGCCGGTTGTTAAGGTTGAGGTGTGCTCCCTGCAGCGAAACACCTGACTGGGCATCTATAACCCTGCCTTTCATGGTAAATTGTGACATTGCCAAAAATGGCAACAGAGCCAGTAAAACCAGCAATATTTTGAATTTCATTAATTTGATTTTTTTAGATTAAACCCTGGAAGGTTGAATTGGGTCTTTAACCCTCCGTAATCAAGTTTTTTCTACAATCCCTTCGCCGGCATTACCCGGAGCAGGTTCTATGAGTATGATCTCAGCCCGTATTTTAAGGCACCCCAAATGGAAATCACTGCAAAGTTAATTTAATATGGGTTGCAAATCATAGGAATAAGTCAAAAAAGTCCAAATATTTTCATTTCTCAGAGGTAGATGAATTACGTATAAAATGTAATAAACAGGCTTAAAAGGGCATAGAGTTTCATTGTATTCGTAGTTCCTGACTCCGGATATTTTATCTTTGTATCCAACAGGATGACAATAATATTCGCTTTTTTTCGCTTAAAAATAAAGGAATATCTGGAAATGAAAAGATTGTTTGCATTCGTTTTAATCATGATGATTGTAGTTGCCTGCAATAAGGATGAATTTCCTGATGAATTCTCAATTATAGGCGCCTGGCTTGAAAATACCGTTAATTCAGATAAGGCAGAGATTGAGTTTAAAAGTGGTAACCGGGCATTTCTAAAATCAAATGCGCTGGAACAATTTGATACGCTGCGATACCGGCTTGATAAAAAGGATGAACTGCAGCTCTTCCTGCCTGCAGAATATCCTGACGGTATCAGAACAAAGCACAAACTCTCCTATTCTCAAAAGAAGAAGGAACTGACGAATTATAGCCTGTTCCCATCGGCAGCGGAAACACCCACGAAGACAGTTTTTAAGCGTAAGTAAACAGAGTTTGAATTTTAAGCGAAGTACTTTTTTGCAACGACTCAGCCACCAACACTAAATCTCTGTAACCCTTTAACCCCTTAACCCCTTAACCCCTTAACCCTGTGACCTTGTAACTCTGAAACCCTGAAACCCTGAAACTCTGAAACCCTACACTTCGATACGTTGCTTTAAAATTTATCTTTACCGAAAAAAACTGTACTGCAACTACTCAGCCATCAACCCTGGGCTTCGATACGTTGCGGTGAGATATTTCTCTTTACTTCAACTACTCAGCCACCAAACGTTTAACCCTGTAACCTTGAAACTCTGTAATCCTGCAACCCTGTAACCCTGTAACCCTGTAACCCTGTAACCTTGAAACCTTGAAACTCTGTAATCCTGCAACCCTGTAACCCTGTAACCCTGTAACCCTGTAACCTTGAAACCTTGAAACTCTGTAATCCTGCAACCCTGTAACC
>JBBQBC010000180.1:0-8130 GCA_038317155.1 Bacteroidales bacterium | reverse complement strand
GTATCTTGAATCCTATCCTGAACTCTACCCGGTTGATGATGTCAGGTACAATTGATTCAACAGAATACTCGAGTGTCCATGGGTCATCCAACACATGTACATGAATAAACCAGTATTTATTGGCCCTTTTGGGGCTCTTGTTGATCAGTGAATAGATGATTTTACTTTCGATATCTGAACTATAATCTGCCCGGGTGAGGTAAACCAGGTTGTTAGCATACAATGGAAGCGTCGTGTCATTTCTAAGGTCGGTAATTATTTTCGCGTAATCCTTAATCTTTACGAAAGTGGTGAAGCGCTTCTTGATATCCCGACCCTTGAACCATACATACATCACCGTGATTAAAAAGCCAGCGATCATGATGGTAACCCAGCCACCATGGGTGAATTTCTGCAGATTTGAGAACAGGAAAGAGCCTTCAATAGAGAAGTAAACGGCAAGTAACACAACCAGCAATACCGGTGAAACATGCTTTAGTTGCAGGTATTTGGCGAGCAATACAGTGGTCATCAGCATGGTAATGGTAATGGATAACCCATAGGCTGCTTCCATGTGGGATGACTCTTTGAAATACAGGATTACGAAGACACAACTGACATAAAGCATCCAATTGATACTTGAGATATACATTTGTCCTTTAACGGCAGCCGGATAACTGATTTTCAGTTTTGGCCAGAAATTCAACAGTATGGCTTCACTTACAATGGTATATGATCCGCTGATCAAGGCCTGACTGGCTATGACTGAAGCCGCGGTGGCAATCAGGATTCCGGTAATCAGAAACCATGAGGGCATAGCGGCATAAAACGGGTTTACGGTACCATTAATCATATCTGGGTGAGACAGTATCCAGGCGCCTTGTCCGAGATAGTTGAGTACGAGGCTTGATTTCACGAAAATCCATGAAACCTGAATATTTCTTAAACCACAATGTCCCAGATCGGAATAAAGGGCTTCGGCTCCGGTCGTTGCCAGAAATACTGCACCAAGAATGTAGAATCCTCCAGGATATTCGACCAACAATTTGTAGGCATAATATGGATTGAATGCTTTCATTACAGCAGGGTAGGAGGAGATTTGCCAGATGCCGATTACAGCCAGCATGCTGAACCAGATAACCATGGTTGGTCCGAAAACCTTTCCGAGAAAACTGGTGCCAAACCGTTGAATGGTGAACAATGCCGTGATAATAACCAGTATGATCGGCAATACCGGCAGATCATGGTTAACGAACCGGAGGCCTTCTATGGCAGAAGTAACTGTAATGGCTGGTGTGATGATTCCGTCGGCAAGCAAAGTGCTTCCGCCTATGATTGCGAAAATAAAAGCCCATTTGGCTTTTCGCCTAACCAGCGCATACAATGAGAAAATTCCGCCTTCACCCTTGTTATCCGCTCTCAGTGTCAATAAAACATATTTGACAGTTGTCTGAAGGGTCAGTGTCCAGAAAATACAGGAAATGGCACCCAGAATAAAAGCTTCGTTAATATGAACGGCACTGGTAAGTATAGCCTTCATTACATACAGCGGCGATGTACCCAAATCACCATAAACAATACCAAGCGTAATCAGGAGGCCAGCAAAACTAAGTTTATGCTGGATTGAATTGTTGGGTTTCATGATTAAAATTAAGCCGGCAAATTTACTGTTGTTTTGAACATTCTAATGGAAAATGCGGGATTATTTTTATGTGAATATATTCCGTTTCTCTTTTTGGTTAAAAATTGATTTTTAAATTCTTAAAAACATGGATATCAATATATTGAAAACAGTTATTCCACTTTCTGATAAAATGATTTACATTTAATGAACTATTTGAAATCACTTTTAGCATTTAGATTGATGGAATTTTGTAAGTTTATATTGAGAGTTCCCTTTCAAATCCTGTTTCCAGTGAGATAAAGGTCTCCGTAAATGAAATTTCCGGAATGGATTGAATTTGCTCAACAATAACCTTTTTTAGGTGCTCATTGTTGCGGGTATAAAGCTTTACCAGTAAAGAGTACTTTCCCGAAATATGATGACATTCAACGATTTCAGGTATTTTCTGAATCTTCTTAAAAACCTCATCGTGTGTCGAAGTTGAGGTAAGATTCACCTGTATACCAATAAAAGCGCAGGTGTGAAAGCCCATTCCTTTTGGATTCAGCCGAAGCGAAGAACCGGCAATAACACCGGCTTCTTCCATTTTAGCGACCCGCTGATGAATGGCTGCTCCGGAAACCTTGCATCTGCGTGCAACCTCAACAAACGGCATTCTTGCATCCGTATTCAACAGATTAATAATTTTTTTGTCTAAACTATCAAGATGAAAGGAGGAGTTCATTATTTGCGATGTTTTAATTACAGTATTGTGCAAAAATGATAAAAAATCTATCATTATTAAAATAAAATTACCAATATGCTTCTAAAATATCAAAAATGACTGGATTATACCTTAATAATGATATTTTTGTGCAGCAGGTTTTGCTTGAGTAATTTATTGTAAAATTTTAAACTTTAACCAACAAACACATGAAATTCGATCCAGCCAGTCAGATTCAGGATCTCCGCCAGTTCGGTGAATATGGCGATGTCAATCCATCAGTTTGCGATTCAGCAACCTTTACCTTTATGCAGGCCAAGTCAATGGTCGATACTTTCCATGGCGAAGCCGAAGGATGTTTTCTCTATTCCCGCCACTGGAACCCAAGCAATAAGTACCTTGCAGATGCAATGGCTGCCATGGAAGGTACTGAAGCAGGTTGGGTGACCGGCAGTGGAATCGCCGCAATTACGACCACCATTCTTCACCTGATCAAATGTGGCGACCATATTGTCTCCAGCATCACGACCTATGGTGGGACTTTTGCCTTTCTGGCCAACTATCTTAAAAAGTTTAATGTTGAGGTTTCATTTGTTGACATCACCGACCTGAAAGCAGTGGAGGCTGCCATACGCCATAATACCAGGCTGATTTATACTGAAACCATGACCAATCCGTTGCTTCAGATATCCGATATTCCACAATTGGCTGCCATTGCCAATAAAAACAATATCAAACTGGTCGTTGACAATACATTTACCCCGATGATCGTTTCCCCCGCCCGCCTGGGTGCTCACGTAGTGGTTTACAGCCTCACCAAATTTGTGAATGGAAAGAACGACTGTGTTGCTGGTGCAATTTGTGCAAGTAACGATTTTATCAATTCCATGATTGATGTGAATGATGGTACCGCTATGCTGCTGGGACCAGTGTTGGATCCTTTCAGGTCATCATCTATTCTGAAAAATATTCATACGCTGCATATCCGTATGAAGCAGCATAGTCATAATGCTGCTTACCTTGCTGAAAGATTTGCTGCTGCTGGCTTGCGTACCATTTATCCCGGTTTACCGTCGCACCCGGGTCACGAGCTGATTAAATCAATGATGAACGAACAATTCGGCTTTGGAGGTATGATTGCAATTGATCTTGAAACTGCCGAAAGAGCTTCAGCACTGATGGAAGATATGGAGGCCAATGATGTTGGTTACCTGGCGGTGAGCCTCGGGTATTTCAAAACATTGTTCAGCAACTCAGGTAAGAGCACATCAAGTGAAGTCCCTGAAGATGTTCAGCGTAAAATGGGCCTCAGTGAAGGCCTGGTTCGCTACAGCGTTGGACTTGACAATGATATCGACCGTAGTTGGAAGAAGATTGAAGGCAGCCTGAGGAAGATTGGAATCCTGAAGTAAAAAAATTGTGGATTTAATTTCTAAATCCGGACTCTTGAACATGTTATGACAGGCAGAGACGCGAAGCTTCGCGTCTCTTTTCTTATCACGATAGGGGCAGATTCCGATGCTTCGCATCTCTGGTTCCTGATCTCACGAAAAAAGGCTGCCTGAAGACTGCGCTCCAATCGTTCAACTTAGGTACAAAGTGTAGAAATTGTATAAAAGGTATAGGGACACGACATTTCGTATCCCTATACCTTTTTTGTCGCATCATTTATGAGGATGGTTTCAACCCGAATTGAGCGATTTGAAGAAGAAAATCGCCCGATCGATAAGGAAATTGTAAGCAATTCACAGTTGATCAGTTTCATGGCTGTGGTGAATTGCAACAATCTTCCAATTGGGTTTACCTATGTTAAGCGCTTTTCGCTTTGCTCCAATCGCTCAACTTAGGTTCAATATTTAATTTGCTTTCCTCTTCATCTGCTGAATAGCATTTTGTTTGAACTTGAATTGTAGTGCCTTCTGCTGTAATTCACCGGTCTCTTTTTTGTGTTTTACAAGTTTCAATATTTCCTCAGGTGAGTATGCATTCGGATTGCTTTTACTGATCACCGTCTGAGTTTCTGTATTTTGAAAAGGTGAAGGTTTTTTATTGGCGATGGCACTTTTATTAGGTACTACTCCCTGAATAATGCCGTTCACAAACTCATAAGGTTTTCCATCAGCTTTGCTATAAAAAAAGAAATTGTTGTCCTCATTAGCCTCGGCCAGGTCATTAAACCCATCTGCAACAAGCACGAGATAGTATTGTCCATTAATGTTTGATGGCATGGTATAGTTGAACTGGAAATCTGCTTCATCAACACCATAAAGGGCTGCTGCCACACTTTTGCCTGATGGAACATCAATGTAATTCCACCAGCTTCCGGCAATCCCAATTCCATTTTCCCAGTAGGCATTATCTCCGGGGGTACTACTAAACTCATCGGTATAATAATCGTGGATCAATATCTGGTAATCGTTGGCATCGTATGCATTGTAAAACATATAGAGAATGCTCCACCTTTTGGAAGCATATACTACCTCAGTACCTGAATTGTAAACATTGTAGGTGATCTGCCTGTCGAGTGGATTGGTAGATTCAGGGTTGTCTTCGTCAATCAGATTCCAGGCAAGCACATCAAGTCCGGTGGATATATCACCCGAGCCCACCTGACCTCCTGAAATGTTGACATCGGTTTTGTTTTGTGCAACAAATGCTGCATAGCAGAAACTGCTGACAAAGAAATCATAATCAATCCAGATGGTACCTGAATTTCCCCAGGAATTTCCCCAGGTATTGATCACCTTAAAAGCGCCTCTACTGTCATCATAACCTGCTAATACCAATGCATGATAGGCATGCTGCATGCCGGGGTTCTGGTAGGTGTCGTAATCAATCACCGCATCGCTGTTCCAGCGCATAAAGCGGTCTCCCAGTTTTACACCGATAGCAATTGGCCTACCCTCGGCCAGATAGGCTTTGAAATTGGAAACTGTCATGGAGGAGCTGTTGCTTTGGTCAGCTATTTTACGATAATTTACCAGTTTGTTGCCCGTTGCTTCCTGTGTCCAGTCTGAAGGTGGGGGCTGACTGCAATCGCCTAGACCGGTGTATGGCGCTTTATCCAACGAAGCGGCTCCACGGGTAATCAGCAAGTCCATGGCCGATTCGAACTGGGTCCCGCCACAATTGCCGCCTTTTTGAGCTGCAGGGATTGCCCAGAAAACATCTTTTGGGCTGGTTTGATTGCTGTTCTGAGCCAGTTGGGTGGCAGTCCATTTGTTGTCAATGCCGTTCAGGGCTGTTTTCAGATTATAACCAACAGCCCAGGCAACGCAGGTTCCGTATTCACCCTGATCACCTATCGGAGGGAACTTGTTACTCAAATCAACAGAAGCAGGTAATGTTCCTGTGTTATCATTTATGTCAAGATCCTGGGGTATTTCATCAAGTTTTTCATCTGGCTGATTCCAGCTTGCCATTGCCTGTACAAGTATCTCACTCAGAAGATTACTCAGCTCTTCTTTTGTGCAACTTGTAAAGGTAACAGTTGCCATAATAAAAGCAAGAAAAGTTACATAAACAGCGGAGGTGGTCAATTTTTTCAGATGATTTCTCATGGATTTGTTTTTGATGGGTTATGTGTTTATATTTTAATTGGTTATTCGGATACAAATTCATTGATAACTGCAAATTTTGCGCCAATAGTAATGAGTTTCCCCGGAGATTGAACGACGAATTCGTCCATTACCGGTTTTCCCAGCATAAATAACGAACCACTCAGGTCTAAATTGGCTTTTACTTCTGTTTTGGTGAAATTTGCTCTGCCATAGAATACTGAGTGGGTGAGCCATGCATTGCGCTGAAATGATACACTAATCAGGTCAAGCCTGCCGGCAACACTGGCGTCCGACATTCTGAATTCATCGCCAAAATTGGAATAGGTAAATAAGGCATCGCTGCGAAAGTTCGTAAGTGAGAAATCACTCTTGCCATTACAATCCAGATCGCTGAATCGGGCAATTCCCCAAAAATCAGTACTTTGGAAGGTCAGTTTACCAGTAACTTTCCCCTTGAAGAAGTCAATGGCTCCTCTGATATTGGATTCCTGCATGCTGAAGTGCTTTTCAGATGTGAAAGCAGTGAAATAGGCCTGACGGCCATTGAAGGTAACGTTGTTAAAAAGAGCCTTCTCTCTGAAAATAGCGCCGGTGAAGTTGACCATTCCTTCAACTGTCGTGTTATCGAAACTGGCATCTGCCCTGAAATCGCAGGCTTCGAAGGTAAGGGAACTGCCGAAAAGTGTGTTTACCTGCCTGTTGTCCTTTTGACCATTGGTCGTAACCTTTCCCATGAAAATGCAACTGAGAAAAGTAACAGGTACATCAATTCGCGCAATTTCAAGTGATGAACTAAAGACATCGTGTCGCTTTACCTTGGTAAAATCGAGGTCATCGGTAATTATTTTGTCCTTTATCAACACTGCCTTGCCTTTATTAATGCTGTTGACGATTCCAGCGGCTGAAATTCCGTTGTTTACTTCGTTGCCATTGTTGGCTTTGCAGCCTGCGGTTAGAAGGCAGAGAGAAACAATCCAGAAAAGTGATTTCTTCATAGTGGTTGGTTTGACCCGCAAATTAACAAATTATTTACCGAAAGGTTAGTCTGAAAATTTATTAATGTCGCCAGACTTCGGGTTTATATGCCGCAAGAACGGGCTATCTTTGCGAACTATCAATTGCTTAAAACCACTGCCGTTATGAATTTTAATGAATTAGTCAATTCGCGCCAGAGTGTCAGGCGTTATGCAAATACTCCGGTTGAAGCCGGAAAAATTAACCTTTGTCTTGAATCGGCCCGCCTTGCACCTTCTGCCAGCAACTCCCAACCCTGGCATTTTATTGTTGTAAATGAAGAGCCTTTAAGGACTGAAGTTGCCAAAGCTACTTTCACCGACATTCAACTGATCAACAAATTTACCCTGCAGGCACCAGTGATGATAGTGATTGTCATCGAAAAAGCCCGGCTGATTACCCGGCTGGCGATGTTGGTGAAGAAGAAAGAATGGCCGCTCATTGACATAGGCATTGCAGCGGAACATTTCTGCCTTCAGGCAACTGAACTAGGACTGGGTACCTGTATGATCGGCTGGTTCGATGAAAAAAAGCTTCAGAAACTTCTGAATATTCCTTCCGGAAAAACGATAGGACTGGTTATTTCACTGGGTTATGCGGTAGAAGGATATAAAGTGCGCACCAAAATCAGGAAGGAAACGGGGGAGATTGTTTCATGGAACAAATATTAATGAATTCAGGTATTCTGGATTTTAAGTACTTAATCCCGTTCATTTATAGGCTAACTTTGGCGTATACCGGTCAGGATAAAAAAGCTAAATTATGCAGCTACAAAAAGTTAACCTTCTGAAACGAATTCTAACCTATCTGGTTCTGCTCTTTACCCTGGTAATCTTCCTGGCAGGGTTATTTTTTATGCTGGTTTACATCGGGGTTTTCGGCACCCTGCCTGATAAAGCTGCCTTAACTTCAATCCGGAATGAAGAAGCATCACTGGTATTTTCTGCCGATAATATTTTGATCGGAAAATTCTTTGCACAAAACCGCACCAATATCAGTTGGAATGATATTCCTGAACATCTTAAAAATGCATTGATTGCAACAGAAGACAGGCGTTTTTTTTCACACAAGGGGTACGATACCAAAAGTTATTTCCGGGTTTTTGTGAAGAGTATTCTCCATGGTGATAAAAGTGGCGGTGGCGGTAGTACCCTGACCCAGCAACTGGTCAAAAACCTCTATGGTCGTAGTAAATCGGGATTTTTAAGCCTCCCGGTAAATAAAATAAAAGAGATCATCATTGCATCACG
>JBBQBC010000179.1:0-8227 GCA_038317155.1 Bacteroidales bacterium | reverse complement strand
CGCAGAGCCAATCCAAAGGACCCAAGCATTTTAATTGAATATACTGACGCTGCTGCAAAGGCATTGGTAATGCAGAAAAACGCTTCAAGTTGTACCGATGCAGAGCACTCGGCAAAAATATTGGAAATTGCCAATAGAATTGCAAAAGCTGCATTGTAGAAGTGATTCAAATGGTTAAGTTGAAAGAGGCTGTCCGCCAAAGGCGGATGGCCTCTTTTATTTAAATTGGCAGCATATGAATTGGAGAATCCTGAGTAGAAGCTTGTTTTAGGCTGTTTTTGAGAGTTCTTAAGTTGGAAAGACTGACATTTTTATGCAGTGAACGCTTTATGGCCCCAGAATCTATTCAGCAGGCAGTTACTAGCCTCAATTAACCATCCATTTTTCTTATCAGGGCATCCAGATCAAATCTCTTTGATAAAAACACCAATTCCTTATCTTTGCGGCTCCTGATCAAAGCCCTCTCCCGGGACTTAGATTTCATATTTATATACGCACCCTAATCAACATTATGGTTATAGAAGCAATAATTTCGCTCCTTACTTTGGTACTACTTGAAATAGTACTTGGCATTGACAATATCGTCTATTTATCAATTCTTTCAGGAAAACTTCCTCTGGAAAAACAAAAGAAAGCGCGACGGCTTGGTTTGTTATTGGCCATGTTTCTCAGGTTGGGGCTATTGTCGTTAATTTCGCTGATCATGCAACTAAAAAATGACATATTCAGCGTTTGGGGCCAGGGGTTTTCCGTAAAAGATATAATACTAATTCTCGGAGGATTATTCCTGATTTATAAAAGTACCTCTGAAATTAATCATAAAGTCGAAGGTGAAGAAGGTGATATTTCAAAGTCGATCAAAAAAGTCACTTTCGCGAATATTCTTATTCAGATTCTGCTAATGGATATGGTTTTTTCACTGGATTCAATCATTACTGCGGTTGGTATGGCCCGGGAGATATGGGTTATGTTTACGGCCGTAATCATTTCAGTTGGAATCATGATGATTGCTGCAGAGCCCATCAGCAAATTTGTAAATACCCACCCTGCCTTTAGATTGCTTGCATTGGCCTTTCTTTTATTGATCGGGTTTTCGCTGATAAGTGAAGGCTTCGGTATCTCCATCCCGAAAGGATATATCTACTTTTCAATGGCCTTCTCTTTGCTGGTAAACGTGCTTCAGATGCGAACAATCCGCCGGGGAGTAAAACCGCTCGATACCCGCGATCACTATTCTGAAGACAAAAAGAAGAAAAAACACATGTAATATATTCTTGGTCAGACTGTTAATTATAAATACGGACAGGTTTCTTTTGTGTAATCTGATAGTCCTGAAATCAGGCTCTTTAATTATTTTCCTGTTTTGTGGCCGAACTTATAATTCTGTTTAGAACCCCCATTAGTATTTCCGGTTTTATTGGTTTGGAAATGTAATCATCGCAGCCGGCTTTGAGGGCTCTTTCCCTGTCGCCACCCTGGGCATAAGCTGTAACTGCAATAACCGGCAAATCAGGCCGCAACTTCTTTATGATTCCTGTTGCTTCATACCCGTCCATTTCCGGCATTTTCATATCCATCAATACCAGGTCAATCTGAGGATTGCTTCTGCACGACTCAACGGCTTCAATTCCGTTTAAAACATGAATTACCTTGTAATTCAACTTTTTCAGGATTACTTCAAGTAATTGATAATTCGTATAAACATCTTCAGCTACCAGCAGTGTTTTGACTTTTCCGTTTGCGATGGGAATCTGGTTAACTACCGGTACTGATTGTTCCACAGGAATCCCAACCTGGCTGTATGGGATAGAAAACCAAAATGTTGTTCCTTTTCCCGGAGTAGATTCAAGCCTGATGGAACCTCCGAGTAGTTCAACAAAAGCTTTTGAAATGGCAAGCCCCAGGCCATTGCCACCATATTCTTTCTTAGGATTCAGGTTGATCTGTCTGAATCTGTCAAAAATGACCTCATGAAGATCTGGCGGAATACCAATGCCGGTATCAGTTACAAAGAATTCAATCATATTACCAACCTTCCTGCATCCGAATTCGACCATCCCCTGTTCGGTAAATTTAAGAGCATTCCCGATAAGGTTGGTTAAAATCTGCCGGAGTTTGGTTTCATCGGTTTTAATAACTGAATCTTCACTTCTGAGGAATGTCCTGTAATTCAGTATCAATTTTTTGCCTGTGCCCTGAAGTTTAAACTGCTCGAATAGCATACTGAGCATTTCATTGACATTGGTAATGGCTTCCCTCACTTTCTCCTGCCCTGCTTCTATGGTAGCAATGCTTATGATATCATTGATAATCGCCAGTAACTGTTCCCCGTTTTGATTTATAATGCGGTGAAAGAACTGCTGGTCTTCAGGCGAAGTATCCGCATCTTCGAGAAGGCTGGTAAAGCCTAAAATTCCGTTGAGTGGCGTCCTGATTTCGTGCGACATATTGTTGAGAAACGCAGTTTTCAGGCGATCACTTTCTTCTGCTTTGGCAAGGGCATCCCTGATATCCTGTTCTGCCTTTTTCCTTTGTATGGATAGGCTCAACTGACGCGAAACAAACTCAAGCATTTCAACATCTTTAAGACTGAAAGCGCTGGTGCTGTCATAACTTTGAATTACCAGAGCTCCAATGGCTTTTTCTCCGACAATTAGCGGAACACCCAACCACATAAAACAGGGTTCACCAACAATTTCGATAACTCCATGCTGACTAAGTATTTCAATGTCATCTTTACCGATCAGCAACGATCTTTTATTCTTTATAATGTACCCCGTAGCCGAATTACCGACAGGCCACTGAACTATTTTATCTTTCTCATCTTTCAGATATGGAATGGAAAGCATTTCGTCAATTTCATCGTAAAAAGCGATGAAGAAATTAGTGGTATCAAGTAAAGTACCAAGCAGTGTCCGGATCTTTTCAAAAAGTTCTCCTAACTCATCCGTAATCATAACTGCATTCGAGATATTCAAAAGTACCCACTGAATTTGTTCGGCTTGTTTACGTACCGTAATGTCATGACCAATACCGACCAAACCGGTTACCTTTCCATTCTCACCATATAATGGTATTTTTGAAGTTAAGAGCCAGTGTTTTTTCCCTTCAGCATCTTCTACTTCGTTTTCACTGTTTATAAGTGGTAAGCCCTTGGAAATAACCTGCATATCATCATAGTAGCCTTTCTGACCTATCTCATTACCAAACATATCAATATCAGTTTTACCCAGGGCCTGAGCCTCATCAGAAATTCCCATTAGTTTCAGATCGGCCTTGTTAGCAACAATTTTCCTGCCTTCTATATCTTTAAAGTAAATAGTGTCAGGCAGGTTATCAATCAAGGTTCGCAAAATCATTTGTTCCCGGTGGATCGAATCTTCTGCAATTTTTCGTTCAGTAATATCAATAACTGAAATGATACCAGCAAACCCTCCTTTGTAAAGCAGAGAACTGCCACTCAGGTAAACCCATTTTTCCTCTCCCTCTTTAGTCCTGATTTTAAATTCATAGGTTGGTTTTGTTTGCTTTCCATCCTGCCTTCTTAAACCGTGCTTTTTTACCAGATCCTGGTGTTCATCCACAGCAAACTCCCAGAATTTCATTTTATACAGCTCTTTTGCCGAATATCCGCTCAGTTGCATACCAGCCGGATTTGAATAAATCCAGTAATCGTCCTGATAAATCATAATGGCATAGGGTGATGATTCAGCCAGTGTCCTGAATTTGTCTTCGCTTTCTTTTAATTCTTCCTGTGCCTTTTTTCTGGCTGAAATATCTCTGACAATAACCTGGAGGGCTTTTTGTCCCATATATTGAATTTGAATACCAATTACTTCTCCATATATGGTTGAATTATCAGGTTTTAGAAATATTTCTTCAGTAAAACCGGCCGTAATTCCAGTTTCCATAACTGCTTTGATTCTTTTTCTCGCTTTCTCACGATAATCAGGATGAACCAGCTCAATCACCGGCTTATCCTGCAGATCTTCGAAAGAACCGGCTCCGAGTAAGTTGATGGCGCCCGGGTTGGCAAAAAGTATCTTATTGTTGGCGTGAATAATTATTGCATCCGGTGAGTATTCGACTATCTGCCTGTATTTCAGCTCACTTTCCTTCAAAGCTTCTTCAGCATTCTTGCGGTCTGTGATATCCTCATGCTGAATCACAACATTCAACAGGTTGCCATGCTCATCAAGTATCGGATATGCTTTATTTGAGAACCATGACTTCTTCTTCTCTTTAATTTCAATTCCCTGCGAATCGGCAGCCGATCCGATATCGAAGTGGACTTCCCATTCTGCTTTCAAATGGTCCTTAAAGACCCTGTTAAGTAACTTATCAATTCCATTCTTTATAATTTCCTGGTCATTGAAAATATTATATAACTTTCCTTCAATATGCTCAGGCTGAACGCCGAAAATATTGCTAAGTTTAGGGTTTATTCTTACACACCATCCTTCAGGGTCAAGTATTTGAGTGCTGGTTACTGATTGAAGAAACATCTGCTCAAAGAAGCTTTTTTGCTTTTCAAGCTCTTTCTCAGCCAGTTTGCGGTCAGTTATATCCCTGAAAAATGACTGATATGTACCATCGGGCATTTCCCGTGAATGCATTTCTATAAAAACCCTGGTGTTATCTTTTCGCCTGAGAACCCGCTCCGCAATAAGGGTTAGTCCCTCATCCAGTTTTTCATAATTGAGTGGTTTTGTGGCAAGTTCTTCAACGGGGAACAAACTACTGATATTCATTTGTAAAAGTTCCTCACGGCTATAACCGGTAAGTTCGGTTGCCCTGGTATTTACCAGCAGCAAATCGCCTTTGGCATTGCCCTGAAAAAAGGCATCGGTAGCCAGTTCTAAAAGTTCTCTGAATTTTTCTTCGCTTTGCATTAATTTGCAATAAGGTGTTTCAACTTTTATTCATTTATTTATTTCCCTGAAGTTTAAAATAATATCTTCAATTCAGGTTTCGAAAGTCTATTGTTACAGGTACTTTCACTCAATAGCCAGATGCCATCCTCTTATTTGAGCCGCTAGTGAAGCCATGGTGTTATCCAGTGATTCGCAAGTATCTCATTCAAAGGTTTTTGCAGCTACTCTAATCGTAAAATAAAAAATCCCTCTATAATAGCTTTATAGTGTTAATCTTTAAAAGTACTTAAAAGTTGGTGACATTTACCAAAATCTTTAAAATTAATTTGGTTTCCGTGAGGCTTTGGCCATTTTCTGGTTGTTAAATCAAAAATATGCACTTTTAACACTGTTATTCACAATCCTCAATTAATACAGAACCTCTCAAATGTTTTGGAGTTCGCAATAAAACGACTACAATTCCGTATTATTTACGATATCACTATCTTTGCAACAATAATACAGCAAATGAAAGACGCATTCAGGTTGCTTTTTGCAACGACAAATATTCTCTTGTTAATATTTTTATCCGCCTCCTGCACAAAGGATGAACCTGTCGATCGCAACCCTGCGCTGAAGCCGGGTTTTTCAACCGATACTGTTTTCTTTGATACGGTGTTTACTACCATAGGGACCGCAACTCAGATTTTCAAGGTCTACAACCCATCCAAAGACAAGATCATCATCAGTTCTATTGAGCTGGCCCGGGGCGGGGCCTCCCCTTTCAGGTTCAATATTGACGGAATTTCGTCAACCCGGATTACCGATCTTGAGATAGCCGGTAAAGACAGTGTCTTTGTTTTTGTAAAAGTAACCATCGATCCCAACCAGGCCAATGCTCCCCTGGTCCAGAACGATAGTATTGTTTTCATCACAAACAATAACAAACAGGATGTCAAGCTGATAGCCTGGGGGCAGGATGCCCATTTCTATAGAAATGGTATCTTGGGAAGTGACTTTGTATTTACAGCCGATAAACCACATGTGATTTACGGATTTCTGGTAGTCGATTCCCTCTACACGCTCACGGTTGAAGCCGGAGCCAGGATTCATCTCCACAACGGGGCTATCCTGCTGATTTACCGCGATGCTACTCTTAAAGTGAATGGAACCAGGGAAAATCCGGTTGTATTCGAAGGTGACAGGCTCGAAGACTACTACCGCGACATTCCCGGCCAATGGGGTCGAATCTGGCTGTATGCCGGCAGCGTTAACAATGAGATTAATTATGCCATTATCCGCAATGGTGAAGTCGGTATTCAGGCTGATACAACGGGCAATTCACCAAACCCGACTCTTAGAATTTCCAACTCGCTGATTTACAACATGAGCGGAACAGGAATCCTCGGGCAGGGCACTACCCTGAAAGCGGCAAACTGCGTGATCGGCAATTGTGGTAACAGTTCAGTGGCACTGACACTTGGGGGAAATTACGATTTCAGGCACTGCACCATCGGGAACTTCTGGAATAATTCATTCCGAAGGAACACCGCACTTCGGCTCAACAACTATTACTACGATACCAATAACATCGTGCAATTGCGCGCACTCGAGAACGCCTGGTTTGGAAATTGTGTGATCTATGGTGATAAAGATGAAGAGATTTCACTTGATCGCCATTCGAGTGGTGGTGTTTTTAATTATCATTTTGAAAATTGCCTGCTCAAAACCAGGCTTGAAATAAGTGAGGCCGGTTTTTTCACCAACTGCATTAAAAACGAAGATCCATGGTTCACTGATCCCTATAAGTCTGAATTACAACCAGATACTATAATATCGGCCCTTATAAACAAAGGTTCTCCAGATGTACTGAACAATGCTTTCATCAATCTTCAGAATGATATTCTGGGAAACACCCGGGTAAATGATCAGGCACCGGACATCGGGGCCTATGAGTTCCTTGAAGTGATATTGCCCAAAAGAAGAATCCGGTAAAATAAATTCCTCCCTAACATTAGGGTCATTCAGCGCATAATTGCTGATACCAGGCTTGATTTTAACCTTATATTTTATTTTTAATGACCAGCCGTAACCTGGCAGGTCAGACTATTGTCAAGTAAAAAGTAAAAAGCCTGTCTGCTTGACGCAGTCAGGCAGGTAAAAAGTAAAAAGTAAAAAGTAAAAAGAATAGAAACTATTGCCTGCCCGACTAAAAAATTAAACATACTTTAAACTAAGATAATTCGGTCAGGCGGTTAGAAATCCGGTTGAGTGCTGGAACTTTCATTTCATTCGATGCAACATTTTATACATGTTACAGCATTAGCCTTGAAGAATCATTTAACGGATGCCATAAAAACCAAACTTTATATTGAAATGTATGTTTATATCTACATAATTCCTTTTAAAATATTGTTAAACATAAATCAGGTTAACCATGAAAAAACAATTACATTCCTTCTTTTTTCTGACATTATTACTGACGATTTTATTGCCATTCAATGCATTGGCAGCAAAGCGTGTAATTAATGTCCAGAATTTTTCTTTCAGCCCATCAAACATCAACAATGTTCAGATTGGCGATACCATTCGTTGGGTCTGGGTCAACGGTTCGCATACCACGACTTCAACTTCTATACCCGCAAGTGCAGCATCATGGGACAGCCCAATTACAAGTTCTTCCACCTCTTTTGAGTATCTGATACAAGTTGCTGGTACTTATAGCTATGTTTGCACACCACACGCCAGTATGGGTATGACAGGCACATTTACGGTTGTTGCTGGTGCTACACTGAATGTGTCACCGACAAACCGTAACGTTCCGGCAACAGCCGGAAGTACCACATTCTCTGTTACTTCCAACTCAAGCTGGACAGCAACGAGTAACCAACCCTGGTGTACGGTAACCTCTTCAGGTTCAGGCAACGGAATAATCACTGCAAATTATACAGCCAATACAGTAACCTCACAACGAATCGCCACCGTTACTGTATCAGTTACAGGACTTCCTTCGCAAATGGTAACCGTAACACAGGCTGCAGCTGCTGCAACACTTTCCGTTTTACCTCCTAACCGCGATGTTTCTGCAATTGCCGGTGCAACTTCATTCAGTGTTACTTCAAATTCAACCTGGGCAGTAAGTAGCAACCAACCCTGGTGTACGGTAACTACTTCCGGAACCGGGAATGGAACCATTAACGCCAGTTATGCTGAAAATATCTTAACCTTACCACGTGTTGCAACAATAACTGTAACAGTCATCGGAATACCATCCGAAACAGTAACTGTCAGTCTGGTCGGAGCAGAACCTAAGTTACTGGTTGGTCCAACTGATCAGATTGTTTCTTATGAGTCTGGTTCGGTTGCGTATAGTA
>JBBQBC010000178.1:0-8260 GCA_038317155.1 Bacteroidales bacterium | reverse complement strand
ATCCGGGGGGGTGACCTTTCGGGTTATCCGAAAATAGGTTTCGTATTCTGGAGTAGATGAATGCCTTTAATTCGGGAAACCCGAAAGGTCATCGAGGTAACCCGGAAGTACAACCAACCCGGGCAATTCTTTGCAGTTTACTTTAATCGGAAAACCGAGGCTAAATCAGACCAGCTTCAGATTCATTTTAATCCTCGAAGTCAGGATATCGATGGCAACATGGTTGGCACCACCCTGGGGAACAATAATATCGGCGTAGCGTTTGGTGGGTTCAATAAACTGAAGGTGCATGGGTTTAACAAATTTCTCGTAATGGTCGAGTACCTGGGAGAAAGAACGGCCGCGCTCTTCAATGTCGCGACGGATTATTCTCATCAGGCGGTCGTCGGCATCGGCATCCACAAAAACCTTAATGTCCATGCGTTCGCGGAGGCGGGGGTTCGACATAATCAGAATTCCTTCCACAATAACCACTTCGCGCGGTTGCACCGGTATGGTCTCTTTTGCCCTTGCACAGGTTAGATAGCTATAAATGGGCATGCCAATGGTTTCTTCTTCCCTGAGCATATCCAGGTGCTTTATCAGCAGGTTGAACTCTATGGAAGAGGGGTGATCGAAGTTGATCTTTGCCCTTTCTTCAGGGTTCAGATGGCCGTTGTCCTTGTAGTAGCTGTCCTGCGGGATAACAGTAACAGAATCCTTTGGCAGTTTCTTGATAATCTGTTTAACAACAGTTGATTTACCGCAACCGGATCCCCCGGCAATTCCGATGATAAGCATGTTTGATGGTTTTGTGAAGTTGGGGTAAAAGTAGAAAAATTTGGTTTATGGAATGCTGGAATACTGGATAGGGATTAGCTTTGTCCTCTATTGCGGTGGTAAGGTTGGGAATACTGGACTTATGAAATGTGGGATAGGGATTTCGGTTATGGCCGCTGGCGGGGTGGTAAGGTTGGGAATACTGGAATATTGGAATACTGGAATGCTGGTTTGGGAACTGTCAATGCCTTCGGCTTTAACCTCCCAATCTTCCATCTTTCCATCCTTCCTGTATTCCATCCTTCCATCCTTGCACCATTCCATCCTTCCATCCTTGCACCATTCCATCATTCCACCCTTCCATCATTCCAATCATGGCTCCTGAGTGGAGTCGAAGGATCATTATTCCACCCATCCAACATTCCATCCTTCCATCCTTCCTGGGTTACGAAAGGAATCCCAGCAAAATACCGGCTGCAACCGCGCTGCCAATAACCCCGGCCACATTGGGACCCATGGCATGCATCAGCAGGTGGTTGGTTTTGTCGTATTCAAGACCTACAATCTGCGAAACACGGGCACTATCAGGCACAGCAGATACACCGGCATTTCCGATCAGCGGGTTCATTTTATTTCCTTCTTTCAGGAAAATGTTGATGATCTTCACAAACATTACCCCTCCAAATGTTGCAATAATAAAAGAAGCGGCACCAAGTGCAAATATTCCGACCGATTTGGCAGTCAGGAAGGTAGTTGCCTGGGTTGAAGCACCGACTGTAAGCCCAATCAGAATGGTCACGATATCAATCATTGGCCCTTTGGCGGTATCAGCAAGACGTTTGGTTACACCGCTCTCTTTAAGCAGGTTGCCAAAGAAAAGCATACCAAGTAGCGGAAGACCGGAAGGTACGATGAAACAGGTAAGTAGCATTCCTATTATAGGGAACAATACCTTTTCAACCTTGGAAACACTGCGTGGCGGTTTCATGCGGATAAGGCGCTCTTTCTTAGTAGTCAATAACCTCATTACCGGAGGTTGAATCACCGGAACCAGCGCCATATATGAATAGGCCGAAATTGCAATTGCACCCAGAAGTTCAGGGGCAAGTTTTGAAGAAAGGAATATAGCTGTTGGGCCATCAGCCCCGCCGATAATGCCGATAGCTCCAGCTTCAGAAGGTGAAAATCCCAATAAAAGCGCAATGGCATAAGCACCAAAGATGCCCAGCTGGGCAGCTGCACCAATTAGCATAAGCTTTGGGTTGGAAATCAAAGCCGAGAAGTCAGTCATGGCTCCAATACCCAGAAAAATCAGTGGCGGATAAATGCCCTGCAATACCCCAAAATAGAGATAATTTAATACACTCCCTGATTCATAGATGCCAATTTTTAGGCCGGGTAAAAATGCAATATTCCCTACGAGAATTCCAAACCCTATCGGGATAAGCAGCATGGGCTCATACTCCTTGGCTATAGCCAGATATATAAATATCAATCCGATGCATATCATTACCACGTGACCGGCTGTTATATTGGCAAAAGCCGTATAAGTAAAAAACTGCTGGAGATGCTCTACTATAAAAGTGATAAAACTTCCGGAATGTTCCATGCTTTAGTCTCCTATTATAATTAGAACATCACCTTCCATCACTGAATCACCTTTGCCAACTTTCAGTGAAACTACCTTACCTTCTTTATCGGCATTGATGTTATTTTCCATCTTCATAGCTTCAAGAGTCAATAGTTTCTGTCCCACCTTAACAGCATCGCCTTCGCGAACATATATATCGAGTATAACACCCGGAAGCGGCGATTTTATACTGCCAGTGCCCTTAGGCGAGGAGGGACTGGCGGTTTTAGCAATGCTGGGTGCCGAGTCAGTTGAGGGTACGCTTACTGACCTTACCAACCTGGGGGTTTTGGTCGTTTGCATCGTTTTATCAACCTCTACTTTATAGGTTGTTCCATTTACTTCAACTTCGGCAATGTTGTCTTCAATATTCTGGATATCTACCTCGTAAACATTGCCATTTATGGTGAATTTGAACTTTTTCATTCTCGTAATTCTTTTTAGATGTTTTCAGTACTTGAACAGAATCGGGCTATCGCAGTTGATTTCGCAGTCCATAAATTTTTGAGCTCCAGGGGGAATAAGTGCGGGATACTTTCCTGATTGTAAGGACTGCTTCTTCGTGGTCATGCAATTCGCTGATATAAAGGTGAATAGCCATAGCTATTGCTGCATTTACTTCACCTGAAATTTCAATTTCTGATGCCAATACATGAACCGGCTCTTTCTTGAATTTCATGGAAAATAATTTTTTATAATTGATGCTGTAAAGCTTTTTTGTGTTCTTAAAAACAATGTACAACAGGATCAACGCAGTAAAAACAACAGACATTGCAATAAACGCCATACCCACACCATAAGGATCTATTTCCACAAATTTCTCACCGGCAGAAACAACTGCTCCGGTAAAGTTATTGGCCAGTGGCGTGGTTTTTTCTAGAAATCCCCACTGATGGTTTCCATCTGTTAACCTGCCAAATGAAATATCGGAACTCTGAGGCCCGTATTTTATTGCATCAATTAAGGTCTTACCATTGCCTTCATAGATTGCAAGGTATTCTCCTTTATCAAGCGAAAAATTCAGATGTAGAATTCCTCTGGTGGGTAAATTATCAGCATAAAATACCAGGTAATTCCTCGGTGCTATTTTCGTAATGGGATCGCCTTTGGCAATATAGTATTTAGTAGGATTTGCAGGATCGTTTGTGAGATACGAACCTCCAATATCAACGGTATTGTATGCAGAGTTAAATATTTCAATCCATCCGCTGTGCCGGCCATAATCGTCAACATAATTTGAATCATTGACAACCAGTATCTCATTAATCCTGAGATCGCGGGTGCTTTGTGAATAGGTGTAACCGGCAAACAACACCAGCACAAACGTAATACATACGCTTGATAATCTGATTGTTAGACTGTTTTTTTTCATTACTGCCGGATTATAAAGGAATGTTTGTATGTTTTTTCGGAGGATTCACTTCCTTTTTGGTAGCCAATGCCTGCAAGGCTCTGATTATTCGGAAACGGGTATTACGTGGTTCAATCACATCGTCGATGTAACCATATTTGGCTGCGTTGTAGGGATTGGCAAATTTTTCCTTGTACTCCTCTTCGTTTTTTCGGACAAATTCTTCACGTTCCTTTGGATCCGTAAATTCCGCAAGTTTTTTACTCTGCAACACTTCAATGGCGCCCTTGGGTCCCATAACTGCAATCTCAGCGCCCGGCCACGCATAATTAATGTCTCCACGAAGGTGTTTCGAACTCATTACACAATAGGCTCCGCCATAAGCCTTTCGCAACACCACGGTTACTTTGGGAACAGTCGCTTCGCCATAAGCGAAAAGCAGTTTGGCACCATGAATAATGATTCCACCATATTCCTGGGCTGTTCCCGGAAGGAAACCTGGTACATCAACCAATGTAAGAATAGGAATATTGAAAGCATCACAGAACCTGACAAACCGGGCTGCTTTGCGCGAAGCATTGATATCAAGCACACCAGCCAGGTAGTTGGGCTGATTGGCAACAATACCCACGCTCATCCCGTTAAACCTTGCAAATCCCGTAACGATGTTGGGAGCATAATGACGTTGAATTTCAAGAAATTCATTGCAATCCACAATTGAATGGATTACATCCTTTACATCATAGGGTTTGTTTGGGTTATCCGGTATAATATAGTTTAGCGAATCTTCAAGTCTATCGATCGGATCGGGACAGGCTGACAATGGTGGCTCCTCCAGGTTATTCTGAGGTAAAAAGCTTAATAACTTTCGGATAAGTGCGATGCCTTCCTTTTCATCATCGGCAACAAAGTGTGAAATACCCGATTTCGAGCCGTGAACCATGGCCCCACCCAGTTCTTCTTCTGTCACCACTTCACCTGTAACCGTTTTTACAACCTTTGGCCCGGTAACAAACATGTTGCTGGTGCCTTTGCTCATCACGATAAAGTCGGTGAGGGCAGGTGAATATACAGCCCCTCCGGCACAAGGGCCAAAAATGGCGGAAATCTGAGGAATCACGCCCGAAGCCAGGATATTACGCTCAAATATTTCGGCATATCCGGCAAGGCTGTTTACACCCTCCTGAATACGGGCACCGCCCGAGTCGTTGATGCCGATCAGCGGAGCACCCACTTTCATGGCCTGATCCATCACCTTGCAGATTTTATTTGCAAAAGTTTCGGACAATGACCCACCGAATACCGTGAAATCCTGTGAAAAGACATAAACTACACGCCCGTCAATTGTTCCCTGACCTGTGACAACGCCATCAGAAAGAAACTCCTGTTTCTCAAGTCCGAAATTGGTACACCGGTGGGTTACAAACATGTCGAACTCTTCGAAACTGCCTTCATCAAGCAGCAAATCGATGCGCTCACGTGCGGTTAATTTTCCCTTGGCGTGTTGTGCATCAATCCTCTTCTGGCCGCCGCCCAGTTTAGCCAGTTCTCTCTTGTCGAGAAGTTCTTTAATCTTATCTTCGAAAGCCATTTAAGTGTTGATTTTGAGCGAAAAACCTCAGGTCCTTTCGGACTTGCTGCTTATATATCGCTGTGGTTTATTATAATATTGTTAATTATTTATTTTTGTTTTCACAAAATTCAGTCAGTACGCCAAATGTTGATTTGGGATGTAGAAATCCGATATGAAGTCCTTCGGCTCCCTTGCGCGGCTCTTTATCAATTAACTGAATTCCCTTTGCGGCAGTTTCTGCCAGGGCTTCTTCAAGATTTTCAACTGCAAAAGCAATGTGGTGGATTCCTTCACCTTTTTTTTCGAGAAATTTTCCGATGGGTCCCTCAGGATCGGTTGACTCGAGAAGCTCTATTTTCGTCTGGCCAACCATAAAAAACGCGGTTTTTACCCGCTGCTCCTTAACTTCTTCAACGGCATAACACTTTAGTCCCAGCACGTTTTCGTAGTATGGAATACTCTCGTCCAGGCTTTTAACCGCTATTCCAATGTGTTCTATGTGTGTAGGTTTCATAGGTTGAAATTTTCGGCAAAAGTAGATACTAATTTGTTTATAATGAAGTAAATTCGGCAAAATCGGAGCCAACCGACAATACAGAATCATTCTAATTAATATTTTGATTTTCACATACATACAATTAGATATGTCGTTTCTAACATACCTATTCAACAAACAGCACTTAGAGACGTAACGTGTAACGTCTCTAAGTGCATTTGTTATTATCGGTGGGTTACCGAAATAATTAAAAATTCACCGGAAGGGTTATGGTTGTTTTCACTGCCTTCCCCCGCTGTTTCCCGGGAACCCAGGCCGGCATGGCCTTTATCAGGCGTATGACCTCCTCATCACAACCAAATCCCAATGATATGATTATTTTGATGTCACTCAGACTGCCATTCTTGTTTACCGTAAATTGAACGACAACTTTTCCGGAAATGTTATTGTTTATCGCTTCAGCCGGATATTTCAGATTTGACTTCAGGTATTGCAAAAGAGCCTTTTCCCCTCCCGGGAATTCAGGCATGGATTCAACAATGGCGAAAACTTCTTTTTCTTTATCAGATATACCCCTATCTTCAGAAACCTTGCTTTCCAGCTGCATTGACTTCCCATTACCAGACTTTGTTGCTGAAACCCCCGATATGGTTGCACCAACCGCATAAATACTTACCCCTTCAGGCAGCGGCAGTGGTTGCCTCACGGTTGTATAAGAGCCGCTGGCATTCCTGACTTCACTATCAATGGCCACGAATGATGTATAGGCCGTGAGCAGGTTGTATTTCAGCCCAAGTTCCATTACCTGATTTTTGACATTTTCGGGCACCCCGTCGTAACCACCGGAATAATCATCAATTATTCTGATCTGTTCACGTGCCCATAAATATTTCAGTGCCTGGTTATCTGATGTCGGATTAATTCCGGTAACCTGAATGTCAGAGGCAAATTTTCCGGCCCCATTACGCCCTGTCAATCCAATATTACCTGTCGGCTTGCCCCGGTATTTCCCAAAAACCACCAGCGGCCGGGATGCGAAAAGGTCAGGAAATGTTGCCGGTTGAACATCGTAGGCATCGAATCCCTCAAAGGTCAGTTCAATTCCGGTAAGTATTGGCGTACTGATATATTTTCGAAACTTTTCGGCCTGTGATTTCGCATCCCTTTCATTGGTAATGATAAAAGCCTCGCCGGCTCCTGCGTGGGCGAGCCCCTCAATAAGAAACCTGTTCACCGAAGAGCCAATTCCAAACGCGAAAAAGTTTACTTTGTCCAGACTGGACTTTACCAGTTGGAAAGCTTCCTTTTCAATCGTTACATAACCATCGGTGGCAATTACAAACGATCTGGCAAAATCGTCGTTGATTTCCATAGCCAAAGCCCTTTTCAGTGCAGGCAGCAATTCGGTTCCACCACTTCCCCGCTGATTTCCAAGCATTTTCATAGCTTTGCTTATGTTTTCGGGGGTAACTGCAACTGATTTTTCAGCAAACAGGTTGTTTCCACCGGCAAAAAAGAGAATGTTGAACCTGTCAGTAGTCCTAAGCCCCTTCAAAAGATCAGAAATCAGCGTTTTCGACACTTCGAGCGGGAAACCAACCATCGAACCCGAAACATCTACGATAAATATGTACTCCCTTGGCGGGAGCATTTCCGGTTTAACCGCATCGGGAGGCTGAATGGTGGTCATAAAATAGTTTTCCTTACCATCGCTGTATAACCAAAGTCCGCTTTCGATTCCGTTGCCACCAAGCCGGTATTGAAGTATAAAATCACGGTTGCCACCCTGCAACTCACTTCCATCCAGTTTAACCACTGCCGATTTTTTATCCTTGTATTCCACACTGATCTTGTGCGATGGGCTCTTCAGGTCCTTTAGCGGAATTCCGGATGAAATGCTGCACTCAAGCCCGAAAGTGTAGGTGGGCAGTTCACCTTCGGGTAAATAAGGATTGGCATTCCACTCAGGTACCTTGCTGCCGTTTTCGCTGCTGCCCGAATACCTGGGGCCAACTACGGTCGGGTAAACAAACTCATAAACCCCTTCTGTGTGCACGAGATTCTCGGTATACATAAGTTCAACTTCCACCTGATCGCCAGGCATTATATTGCCGACATTCATTTGAAAAACATTGGGTCGTTGCTGCTCCAGCAATGAAGCCGAACGTCCATCGTTGATTGCCTGGGTATAATCCTGCCTCGCCTTGTCGCGTTCTTCAATTTTTGCAACAATGGTGCGTTCTCCGATTTTCATTTTCATGGCATGAACGGCTGCACGGGTGGACCCCGGAAACACATAAACCGCTTCAATCGGCTTTTTGCCGCGGTTTTGATACAGCTGTTTTACAACAACATGGGCAATCACACCGGCAATCTGAACATTGGCCGATGTTGATTTTAAAGGCAGGGTTTCGGCTGCATCCCCGTTTACAATTTCGAAATAGGGTACAC
>JBBQBC010000177.1:0-8316 GCA_038317155.1 Bacteroidales bacterium | reverse complement strand
TCAGTGTTGGTGCTTTCACGACATTTTATTTACCAGATTTATCGGAAACCTCAGATGTGCAATTTCGGCTAAAGCCAGGGATAGTGCATAAAACGGCATCATACACCGGGCTGAAGCCCGGAGAAATTGAATTGATTCTGCTATGAAATAGTCGGTTTGTGCCATCTGACTTCAGTCGATATTAAAACGACTCGTTTCAAATACCCCCGGCTTCAGCCGGGGGTTGATAAAAACAAGCAATTCCAGGGGCTTTAGCCCAAAAAGCGGCGATAGTATCCTAAGTGAGATGTATCCGATAACCTTATTCAGTGTTGGTGCTTTCACGACATTTTATTTACCAGATTTATCGGAAACCTCAGATGTGCAATTTCGGCTAAAGCCAGCGATAGTGCATAAAACGGCATCATACACCGGGCTGAAGCCCGGAGAAATTGAATTGATTCGGCAAAGAAATAATCGGTTAGTGCCATCTTTCTTTAGTCGATATTAAAAAGACTCGTTTCAAATACCCCCGGCCTCTTTTTTTTTCATAACTTCCACCTAATTTGGATTAATTCCAATGTAAAACCTAAGCAAAAAAAACGTAACTTTGCATACTCGAAAACATACACTATTAAACTGAATATGAACGAATTAAACAACCCTAATGAATCCACCGGAGCCGGTAGCAGAATCGGTACCGGTAACGGCAATTACACAGCAGAAAATATACAGGTACTCGAAGGGCTTGAAGCCGTTCGCAAGCGCCCTGCCATGTACATCGGAGACATCAGTTCCCGCGGTTTACATCATCTTGTATATGAAGTCATCGACAACTCAATTGATGAGGCTCTAGCCGGATATTGTGATACCATTGAAGTATTCATTCATCCTGATAACTCAATAACTGTTACTGATAATGGCCGGGGAATTCCCACCGACCTGCACGAAAAAGAGAATCGTTCCGCTTTGGAAGTCGTGATGACTGTGCTTCATGCAGGAGGTAAATTCGACAAGGGTTCCTATAAGGTTTCCGGCGGTTTGCACGGGGTAGGTGTTTCATGTGTCAATGCACTTTCTTCGGCACTCAAGGTAACGGTTTACCGCGAAGGCAAAATTTTTGAGCAGGAATACTCAATCGGCAAACCACTTTACCCGGTAAGGGTTGTCGGGGAGTCTGACAAAACCGGCACAACGGTGCATTTTAAGCCCGATAACTCCATCTTCACCCTCGAACTTTACGATTTTGAAATTCTGGCCTCACGTTTACGTGAACTTGCTTTCCTGAACAAACGCATAAAGCTCTCCATCGTTGACGAGCGCGAACTTGATGAATCCGGAAATCATCCATCAGAAACTTTTTTTTCCGAAAACGGCTTACGCGATTTTATAGGATACCTTGACGGGATGCGCGAACAGTTGATGCCAGAGCCTATTTACATTGAAGGCGAAAAGAATGAAATCCCGGTTGAGATCGCTATGCAGTATAACACCTCATTCAGCGAAAACATCCACTCTTATGTAAACAACATCAATACCCACGAGGGTGGAACTCACCTTGCCGGTTTCCGCCGGGGACTTACCCGCACCCTGAAGAGTTATGCCGATAAATCCGGAATGCTTTCAAAGCTGAAATTTGATATTAGTGGCGATGACTTCCGCGAAGGACTTACAGCCATCATTTCTGTAAAAGTGCAGGAACCACAGTTTGAAGGACAGACAAAGACCAAACTCGGGAACAACGAAGTAATGGGTGTTGTTGACGTCCTTGTTTCGGAATTGCTCAACTATTACCTTGAAGAGCATCCCAGGGAAGCCCGCACCATTGTTAACAAGGTTATCCTTGCCGCTACTGCACGCCATGCAGCCCGCAAAGCCCGTGAACTGGTGCAGCGTAAAAATGTCCTGACCGGATCAGGACTGCCGGGCAAACTGGCCGATTGCAGTGAACGCGATCCTGCATTGTGTGAGCTATATCTCGTCGAGGGTGATTCTGCAGGTGGAACAGCCAAACAGGGACGCGACCGTAAATTTCAGGCTATCCTGCCACTCAGGGGTAAAATCCTGAATGTGGAAAAGGCCATGCAGCACAAGATATTCGACAGTGAGGAAATCAAGAATATGTTTACTGCCCTGGGCGTCTCGATTGGTACCGATGAAGATAGTAAAGAGCTGAATATCACGAAACTCCGCTATCATAAAGTGATAATTATGACAGATGCCGATGTTGACGGTAGCCATATTGCAACCCTGATTCTTACTTTCTTCTTCAGGTATATGAAGGAACTGATTGACAACGGATATGTCTATATTGCCACACCACCGCTATACCTGATCAGCAAAGGGAATAACCAACGTTATTGCTGGAATGAGGAAGAACGGCAGGCCTATGTCGCCGAACTCAGCAATGGTAAGGAAAGCAGTGTCCACATTCAGCGATACAAAGGTTTGGGAGAAATGAATGCGGAGCAACTCTGGTCAACAACCATGAATCCTGAATTCAGGACACTCAGGCAGGTGACTATTGAAAATGGAACCGAAGCCGACCGCATTTTCTCTATGCTGATGGGCGATGAGGTGCCACCACGCCGCGATTTTATCGAGAAAAATGCGAAATACGCGAAAATAGACATCTAAGATTCTTTAAACCGGCACGTTGGCCGGTTTTTTTTAGCTCAAATAGTTAGCTAAAGATTGACCAAAACCAATCTGATCGCTTGTCATATAGCTTTCCTGTAGTTGTTATTTCATACAACCACGCCATTATAAGAGCAGATAAATTTACAGGCCGCTCAATTTTGGCGTAGAATTTGCGTTGTAATTTGACATATTTTTTTAGACACTTTAACAAAAATCATTTCAAATGAAAATCAAAGTTCTCTTTTTTGTAGTGCTGCTAACTGCATTTTCATCAGCATTAATGGCTCAGAATTACTCAACTTCAGCCGGTTTGCGACTTGGTTATTTTAATGGAATTACTGTTAAACATTTTATTACGGGAACCAATGCCGTTGAAGGTTTGGCTTCATTCAGGTGGGGTGGGTTTGCACTAACCGGCCTCTATGAGTGGCAAAAGCCAATCAGGGGTGCCCAAAACCTCGACTATTTCCTTGGACTTGGAGGTCACATCGGATTTTGGGATAATAACAGGTATTACTGGTACGATAAAGATCGCAATGGCTCTTTTACCGTTGTTGGGATTGATTTTATTGCCGGCCTGGAATATACATTTCCCGGAATTCCTTTTAATGTAGCGCTTGACTGGAAACCAGCATTCAATATTATTGGCGACACACACTGGTGGGGTGATGGTATGGCACTCTCGATAAGATATACCTTTTAAGGCGGAGAAGTATTATTGAAGGCTATTCATCATTTGGCAATATGTTTTCGGGAGGCATTTGGAACTGAATTTCCTATATCCATTAGAAACTTAACAGGAACTATGAACCTTTGTGGTTGGCTATTCGCCGCCTGACAATTATACAGATTATTCTCCGCATATTTTGTCTGGATTAACGTTTATAATCACCGCATTTGCTGTTTTTTGCTTAGTGGGATATTCTCAAAATATGTCAGCATTAGCACTCTCTTTGCGATTGCCCCTCCAGCTCCGTTATGGCAAGATGAACCCGGACAATAGGGTACAAGCTAGCGAAAGATTTCTCCCTCAAAACCCTGCTTCTTCCCATTTTAACCATCTAAGTCGTGTCATTTCGAACCGGATTGCTGTCAGGCAGACATGTGCAGCGTAGTGGAATAAGAAATCTGTGGCTGACAAATATTACTAACGATTAGCACTACGGAATTTGCAGTTCCTGTGTTGGCGCTATCTCGGCATTTTATTTTGCTATCTGAACAGAACCTTCATACGTACATTTTCGGCTAAAGCCAGGGATAGTGCATAAAACGGCATCATGCACCGGGCTAAAGCCCGGAGAAATTGAATTGATTCTGCAAAGAAATAATCGGTTAGTGCCATCTGACTTTAGTCGATATTAAAACGACTCGTTTCAAATATTCCGGCTTCAGCAGAGGGGAAATTGAACTGATTCGGCAAAGAAAAAACCTGTTCTGAGCCATCTGACTTTAGTCGATATTACAAAGACTCGTGTCAAATACCCCGGCTCCAGCAGAGGGGTAATGGAATTGATTCGGCAAAGAAAAAACCGGTTCAGAACCATCTGACTTTAAACGAAATTAAAGAGACTCTTATCAAATACCCCCGGCAGGGGCTTTAGCCCAAAAAGCGACGAAAGTTATCAAGTTCTGGACATAGAATGATTAAAATCAATTAAAATAACTCATTCTCAGAATCGGCTGTTTAATAGCCTAATGCCAATTAGTCCCTCAATAAAGGTTTTTATAGCCCGAATGAGAATAACTTTCTTTGGGAAGCCTTGAAAAGGTTAAGGCTAATGCTATTGCTAAGGATAAGGTTAAGGTTAAGGTTAAGGTTAAGCAGCTCCTAAGCATGGTTCTACAACTTAATATTTAAATCAGGTCCAATCTCAACCCTGTCTGACTGTCTGACTAAACTCTTTTTTGAAACAGAACTGTCAGACAGGCAGGCTCAACCTCAACCTCAGCCTAAACCTAAATCAAATCCTGAGTTACATAAGAGATTACAAGTATAAACTAAGTGTCAAATTCAATTCCTTTATTTCCTCTTCTGCTTCATAAACCATTCATACAATTCAGGGTTGTTGTAGGTTTCTGTCCAACTGTCGTGACCGGATAAAGGATAAATGGTAAACCGGGCTTCATTACCACCCTCATTCAGGGCTTTGACCATTTTTGCCTGCTGATTGATGAATACCACGTCGTCGTTTGCACCATGAAAAGCCCAGACAGCGAGTGACTTGAGATCGGCTGCCCGCGATGGATAATTGCGGTTAACTCTTCCGCATACCGGTGCGATCGCAGCAAAATACCCCGGGTAGGCCATTGCCAGGTCCCAGGTTGCCCAGCCGCCCATGCTCAGGCCGGTAACCCAGATCATTGACTCATCAACCCGGTACTTCGACGCAATATTTCTGATCAGGGCATACAGGGTTTCAACATCCCAATCGGTTGAATCAGGACACTGTGGAGAAAGCACTACAAATGGGAAATTTTTCCCCGTTTCAATCAGCTTTGGCGGGCCATGTACCTTAACTTTCTCAAGATCGTCGCCCCGCTCGCCGGTTCCATGCAGGAAAACAAGCATAGGCCACTTAACCTCCGGCTTTTCCTGATACCCATCCGGCAAATACAACAGGTATTGCGATTGTACCTCTCGCGTAACCTGCCCGCTGAAAGCACCCATGCTTTGTCTGATTTGTTGTGCTGAAGCCATAAATGTAGAAATGGTCAGAATAAGTGAAAAAAGAAATGGTCTCATATTCTCAATTATTAATAAGCCAACCTTTTGAACGCGATCAATCATAAAACAACCACGAAATGCCAAATCTCAGGCCCCTGTCGGGCATGGGATAACCAGGTACCATAATGTAATTGTATCCGCTGAACCCGCTATTCAGGTGTTTCATCATCAAATACATGCGCGCTCTTTTCACCCTGATATTTACAAACCCGTCCACATAAGGATAATTGCCGGTCATTACTGTGTTTTGAAGATAATACGATCTCAGTGCTGGCATATAAGCGTCTGCGAAAAAAGCCGAGTTATAATATACTGTCAGCCCGGTATTCAGGTGAAGTGCACGCTTGAACAGCGAAACAAAATAACTTCCGGTAAGTCGTCCGGCAATCTCAGGCAGGTGCAGCACTTCGGGCCTCGAAACATTCTGCAAAACGCCAAATGTCTCGAAGGTAAATTTGCCTGGATTAACCATTGCCTGCCCCCATACCTGGCTAACACTGAAAGAACCATCTGCACGGTCGGGTTTGGCTTCACGGTTAAAATAGACCAGATTAGTCAAATTATAATAGTTAAAACCCGCTTTCAGATTCTTTCTTTCATACATAAACCTGCTGCTGAAGATGGTTTGCTGACCAAAGCTATTTGCCCAGGTAAAATGGTTTGAATAGTGAAACTGGTAAAAATAATCAGGCTGCAGGGCATCCACCGATACTGATGCAGAAAGGTTGCCCCACGAGGCTGAGTTATCGAAAGCCGGCAGACTTAATTTTGCTGACAGTCCTTTGTCGCCGTTGAACGGATTCCCCTGGGTAATCCATATTTTCCCTTCTGCCCGGGCTATGCCGAATGCGTTGGCCGAAAGCCAGGCATAGGGTGTTACCCGAATATATTTCTTTGATATGGAGTCATTCCGGTAAACGCTGAGCGCGTATTCAACACCGGCTCTCAACAACAATGCTTTTTCCTGTCCGCGGGTGCGGCCAACCCCGCCTTCAAACGAAAAATCATTCAATATTTCGTGGTAATATACTGAATCATAAGTCTTAAGCGAATCAATCAGGATGTCTGAATAAAATCCTTCTTTTGGATTGCTGTCCTTATAGAGCAGCGAATTTCGTGTGTAGGAGAAGGTGTGCCTGAAGTAATTGGTACGGGCCGGATTATAGAATCGGTGAATGGTATCGGCAAAAGGTCTGATTTTATGGAGACTATCAGGTTTGAGCGTATCCCGGGCCGGTTGCCCCGGTTTTCTTCCGAAATAATAGAAATGCCGGATAAAAACCCCGCTTTCCTTTATCTGGTTATCAGCCAGTTTCAGGTTTATAGGAATTCGTTTACGATCTGTTTCGATGTTGTCTGAAAAAAGGCTGTCGTATTTTATACCGCCGTTTTCACGCCAGCGAAGTCGGTTGTTGCGGTAATTAGCCAATACAACATATCGCTCGTTATCAGAAACAAATTGTCCTTGCAGGGCTACAACTGAATTGTCGGATTTTTGCCGGTCGTACAATCCGAGGGAGTTGATGATGCGTAAATCCACGCCCACGGTAATACCCCTGGATAAATTCTGTGCATGGGTTACATTAAAAACCTGCTCTTTTCCTTTGCCCATTGAATAAAACAACAGCGTATAGGGATTGTGTATATGGTAATATTGAATGTTATCGTTTCGGAGCAGATAATTGCCAAAGACTGAAGGTGCAAACCGAAATCCGTAACCCGCTTCCGGGTTAAAAAAAACTGGTTTGTAGGCAAGTCCGGCATTCCCATTAAGCAGGTAGAGCCCTGTTGGCGATTCTGTGGGAATGTAAAACTCAATGTCTGTGAGGGAAGTGTCGGCAAGCCTGATTAGCTTTTCGCCCGGCCAGCGATTACTAAGTGTTACCGAAAACACTGAAGCAGTATCGGGAGAAGGGACCGACTGAGCCGTTGTTTCCTGATTCTGTGCAGATAAACTTCCGAAATAAGCGCGAAAAATAAGTAGCAGAAAAAGCAAAAATAATCGTTGCTGCATTTGACAGATAGTGAAGTAGTGTGCAAAGATAGGATTTAGTTAGCAAGGTTCGTGCCATGTGCAGGAGATTCCTTCGCTTCGCTCGGTTACGTTCGTGGTATGTGCAGGAGATTCCTTCGCTTCGCTGGGTGACGTTCGTGGTATGTGCAGGAGATTCCTTCGCTTCGCTCGGAATATCGGTTATCCTAGGGACACCGATATTCCGAGCGAAGCGAAGGAATCTCATCCCGGCTGCAGGACGACCCTACGAAAGAACTTACGGATTTGCCGCTGATACGAAATTGGCCGAATTGTTATCAACCAGGGTCATATCGGCGGTGTCAACTATGCCATCGCCATTGACGTCGGTATCGAGATACCCACCTGCAAAAACGCTGGCATCATTATCCACGGGCGACAAGTCCGCCGTGTCAACTGCGCCGTCCTGGTTTACATCTCCGGCATAGAATGCCCACTTGCCATCAGTCATCTGTACCATATTGTTTGAATAGGCTTTTGAAGCCATATCGGTAAAGTTATAGCTGATCTCAGTGCCTGAGAAGGAAACAGGAAGGGAGCTAACCGTTGCAATGGAATTCCGGTGCTTCACAGTAATGTAATAATTGTCGTTCAATGAAGCAGGGACCAATGCCCTTGCGTGGCCCTGCATTCTCAGTTCGATCTTGCCACTGGTAAAGATTACAGTTGAATAGGGGGATGCCAGGTGAATTTCGACCTGAACAGAATCGGCAACGCCCTCAAAACCAGGCCCCGGAATGGAACCAACAGCAGAATTCATACGATGGGCCATTGGGTCATAAAGACCTTCAAGATAAAAGTCAAGGTTGAGGAATTTATGGTCAGTAACAAGGCCATTTTTGTAATACAAGGCGGTAGGACTATCATTCAACGAATTGAATCCGGCATCGGTATATTCGCAGGACGATCCGTCGTCATACCAGGTCAGTTTCGTGGTGCC
>JBBQBC010000176.1:0-8317 GCA_038317155.1 Bacteroidales bacterium | reverse complement strand
AGCAGTAAGTGGACAAGTTATCATGGGTAAGCGTTACGGGTTGTCTGCACGATGGTGGGGTAATATTTCAAGGGAAGAACAGTTGGAAATTGATGTTATTGCCGAATCCACTGATGGTAAAAGCTTATTGGTGGGTGAATGTAAATGGACTGAAAATGAAAATACCGAGCATCTGCTTAAGATACTCACCGAAAAGGGAAAAAAACTCCCATTCAGCCAGGATAAAGAGATAGTCCCGGTTTTATTTCTCAAAGGCAATAAGAAAAAATCAGATCATATTTTCCTTCCGGAACATATCATAGAGATGGTTTAACTTAGCCATTTTACTGAAGAAGGGTTGCTATTTGTTACTATCCTGGTCAAAAAGGTTTGTATTTTCGAGTCCCGCACATGCGGGATGAGAAATCAATCAGATATAGGTGAAAACCCTTGAATAGAATTCCTCCTTCGTTGGAAGGACGGCATAGTCGGGTGGCTGACTCCTGAAAGGATTCCTCCTTCGCAGGAATTACGGCATAGCCGGGTGGAAAGGGGTAGGTACTCTTCAAATTTCTGATTGGAAATTGCATTACAGGCCAAGGAAATTATAAAAGAAAATGCATATTAAGTCGAATTATATCATCCTATTTTCCCCAGGGTTAACTATTTTTACTGAATAATTGATCATCTACGACCTTAAGATTATAATGCCGGGAAAACCCATACATCTGATCCTGTTTCTCTTGTTGTCGCTTTCGCTGAAAGCGCAGTACAACACCAATGTGCACTCCATTTCGCGCAGGGAAGGCTTATCGAACGGTGCGGTCAACGCTATTGTGAAGGATGCCGAAGGGTATATATGGCTAGGCACCTGGAACGGGCTTAACCGCTACGATGGCAGCAACATTGTAACTTATCTTCCCGGAAATAAACCCGGATCAATCCATAATCATGTTATCCGGGAACTCTACCCGACCAAACAGGGCGCTATATGGATGCTCACCAACAAGGGCATCGCCTTGTATGATAATATCCACGATCGGTTTACCGCTTATTTTACCAATGAATCGGAACAGATAAATTACGAAAATGATATCGCCCTGAGCCATTCGGAAAGCTATGGCACCCTGGCATCTGTTTTTGGGCAGGGAATCTTCAGATTTGATCAAACTGAAAAGCAATTCATTAAAATGATATTTGATCCGGCTTCTCAACAGGCTTCCATGAATATAAAAAGGATTCACGTGGTTGATGACCAGGCCTACTGTATTTCCGGGAATGGACAGGTATTGCTGATTTCAGGCAACAATCTGGAATTGATTTTGAAACTGCAACTAACCGGGGCACTTACATCTTCTACCGCTGTTTTAATTGATCAGCGGCCTCATTTATTGGTAACTCAGCGCACCGGGGCGGCATTCCTGGTAGATCTGAAAACGAAAGAGGTAAAACAGTTAAAGATACCTGACGACATCATTACCTCATTTTCACTTTCACAGGAAAAAAACCGGATATGGACCGGTACCGAAAAGGGAAGGATTTATAGTTTCAATCTCATCACCGGGGAATTTGAAGAACTCAGCCGCTTATCAGGCTTGTTTAACAACAATCAGATAGCTACCCGCATTTTGAGCATTTATGAAACGGCGCCTGACATACTGTGGATTGGTACCGATGGGAATGGAACTTACACGCTTAAACTGACCGAATTTCCGAATAAGCAGTTGGCATCTGATCAACTGTCATATCCGATTGTCAGATCTATCCTGGTTACCCGAAAGCGGGATTTGCTGATCGGGACAAAGGGTGGAGGAATCGATGTTTTTGATGCAAAGGGGAATCATATAAGGCGGATTTCTGTAAAAGACGGGCTGAGTAATAATTCCGTACTATCATTTTTTGAGCGGAATGATGGTTCAATCTTGGTTGGGACCGACGGTAAAGGCGTTGATATCATTTCTCCCGATTACCGGACGATACGGAATTTTCCGAAAGATTTTAAAACTCAGGAGTCCTTTAGTTTTGCCTCAGTGTACCGGATTCTGGAAGATAGTGATAAGCGTATATTCCTGGGAACCAGTGGTTATGGGGTAGTGATGGTTGAATTTGACAAGTCCCGGACATCCCTGCCAATCAGTTATGAACAGTTAATTCTCGACAAAAGTATTGATGCTGCAAGGCAACAGAAGCAGATTGTATATGCACTGGCCGAGGAAAAACCGGGAATTATCTGGATTGGAACCCGTGGTGTTGGCGTTTACCGGTACAATACAATTACCAAAAGGGTTATAGCCCAGTATTCATCTGTTTCTCACCCCGACATTATCAGAAACGACGATATTCTCTCACTTTTTTCTGATCAGAATGGCTATCTCTGGGTCGGGAGCAGCAATGGCATTTTCAGTTTGTTGCCAATATCGGCCGATTCGGTAAAGGTGAACAGTTTAACGGTTCAGTCCGACCTGTCCAGCACCAGTATTCACACGATTCAGCCGGATAAACAGGGTAACCTGTGGATTACAACGAATCAGGGATTATCATTGATCGACATCAGCCGCAGGAATGTACAAAGCTTCAATGTGAACGATGGCCTGATCAATTTTGAATACAGCGACGGGGCCTCTTTCTTTGATAAATTTACAGGAAGGTTGTTTGTTGGCGGCACCATGGGACTGGACATTATACAGACAGATGCCATCCGGCTTTCCTCCTATTTCCCGCCCATAGCCATAAATCAGTTACTGATCCGCAACCTTCCGGTTGAAATCGGGGACGAAAGTGTATTGCACAGTCGAATAAATCATCAGAAAAGACTGAACCTTAATTACAATCATAACACCTTAACATTTTTCGTTTCTCCATTGGCATTCTGGGGGCAGGAACGTTACCGGATTTCATACCGACTCGTAAATTTCGATGATAAATGGATTGTAAACCCGCTGAACCAGCCTATCGGATTTTCAAATCTCGCTTCGGGTGAATATGTGTTGCAAATACGGGTAAGTGACGAAAACGGTGTCTGGTCAGAACAGGTCAGGGAAATTGAGCTGGTTGTAAATCCCCCTTTCTGGCTAACATCATGGGCAATAATGGCTTACATTGTTTTCTTCCTCCTGATTCAGTTTCTCACTTTCTCTGCCTACCGCCGGCGTGCTGCACGCAAAAAAGAGGCTGCACTCCGCGAATTTGAGCAAATGAAGGAAAAAGAACTCCAGAATTACAAAATTGAATTCTTTACCAATGTTGCCCATGAGTTCCGGACTCCGCTTACCCTGATAACCTCACATATTTATGCGCTGATAGAGGATAAAAAACTGATCACCGAAAATCCCCGCCTGCTGAAGGTCTATAACAACAGTCTGAAACTGCAGAAACTCGTGATTGAGATCATGCAGTTCCGCAAACTGGAAAAGGGTAAGGAGCCGCTGAATATTCAGGAGGTCAACCCCTGCCGCCTTATCGGTGAAGTGGTTTCAGACCTCGAATTGCTTGCCCAGCAGCGCAACATCGTTTGCCGGATGGAAGGATGCCGCGAAGATTATACTTTCAAAACAGACGCAGATAAGTTCCAGCGTATTTTTACCAACCTGATATCCAACGCAATCAAATACAATGTGGAAGGTGGTGAGGTTGTGGTAAGGCTTCTGGAAAAAGAAAATGCCCTTGTGGTGGAAGTGCAGGATACCGGAATAGGAATAAAACCGGAATACCTGCCAAGGATATTTGAGCCTTTTGGGATTTCTTCTGCCAAAAAGCGGGGATCCTTTCCGGGATACCGTTCAACCGGTCTCGGATTAGCAGTAACCAAGGGACTTGCAGAGTTGCTGAACGGAAAAATAAGCCTTGAAAGTGAGCAGGGCGTAGGAAGCAGGTTTACCTGCACTTTCCCGGATGTACACGAAGTTACGCAGGCTGATTTAACTTACGAGCCTCAGGAGCCATCCTTTGAGAACGATTTTATTGAGCAATTAAACACGATAGAACCTGTTGAAGCCAGGGTTTCGGCCGGGGATAAGCCGTTATTGATGCTGGTGGATGATGATCCGGAAATCCTGTCATTGTTGCGCGATTTCCTCCAGGGCTCCTACAACCTGGTTTTGGCTGAGAACGGGGAGGAGGCCTACCGCAAGGTGTTGGCTGAGAAGCCCGAACTTATCGTATCGGATATAATGATGCCCGAAATGGATGGCATTGAACTCTGTGGGAAGCTACGTGAAAACTTCGACACCAGCCACATTCCGCTTATCCTGCTTACTGCCAAAGCTGAAATCGAAGACCGCATTGCAGGTTTAAAAGCCGGAGCCGATTCTTATATCCCTAAACCCTTTCATCCTGAACATCTTAAAGTCCGCATCCAAAAGCTTCTTGAACAGAGAATCAACATCAGGAGCCGGTTTGGCAACAAAGAAGACAATTCCGGGCTGGTGAAGGAAATACCTGACCCCTTCTTTCAGAAAATGCTAGACTTTATTGATGAAAACCTTGATGATGAAACCCTTACCTCGGAACAACTCTGTGACAGGATGGCTGTCAGCAAGTCATCGCTGTACAATAAAACCAGATCGATGCTTGGCACCACGCCCCACAGCCTGATCAACCAGCGGAGGCTGAGCAAGGCAGCCACTTTGCTCTTATCAACCCAGCTTACTGTAAGCGAGATTATTGACCAGACTGGATTTACCAGCCGAACGCACTTCTACGACCTTTTCAACAAGGCTTACAATTGCTCGCCATCTGAGTATCGCCAGAAAGGGACAAAGGGTGATTAAATGCTGTGAATAAGTTTAACTTCTATTTCTGTTTTCACAATATAGATCAATCGTGTCTGGCAAAATTAATCAATGGTAAAATGTCACCGTTGTCTGCAGATTTTATTGCTTTTAAATATTCTGTTCTTGCTTCTCCTTTTTTATACAGAGAGCTACTATACCAGGTAAAAAACTGCTTGCCAAATATTTGGCTAATAATAATATCGGCTATTAATCTTGAGTGTCTTCCATTACCATTCGGGAAACAATGAATTTTTACAATCCTATGTTTGAATTGTATTGCAAATTCCTCATCTGTGTATGTTTTATGCATTAGCCAAAACATACTATCATCTAATAATTGTCTTAATGAAACGCTTATCAGATGTTTGTCCACACCTATATTTTTGTTGGTTTTTCTATATTGACCAGCCCATGACCAGATGTCATTAAACATTTTTTTGTGGAGTTCCCTGACAAAATCCTCAGAAAGGATATATTCAGCCTCCCATTTTTTGCCAAGAGTCCATTGTATTGCCTTTTCAATATTTAACTGTTCAAATTCATCAAGATCCCCACGGGTTGTAATTGATTTTATCAAAAGTCCCGCTTTTTCATCCTCATCAATAGGAGTCTGACCTTCAATATATTGTATTTCTAATCCCATAAATACTTTGGCATTTTTGATTTAATTTCTTCTGCTCTCGATTTTATTGCTTTTTCTATACGTTCTTTTGAGTTCTTCTGATCCTCAAGTTGCATGGTATTTGAGGTTCTCATGACAATTTCTTTTGCGATTTCCATTGCCCTTTTTTCAATCATTTCTTCTATATTATGCTCTTTAGGTATAAATCCATAAACAAATTTCATATCCAGTACTGCTCCAGCTTCTTTTAAACCCTTTAATGTAATAGAGCCTTTCGCTTCACGTTCTTCTATCTCCTTTACACTTTGTGGAGATATCTTTAACCGATTGCCCAGTTGTCGCAGAGACATTTTTAAAGCTATCCGGATTGTAAATATCCAGCCTTTCTCAGGAATAACGATTGAATCCAAATATCTGAATGCTGCTAATTTTCTGTCAGCCTGCTCAATAAGCAGTCGTTGTTTTGAAATATTCATCAGGCTATATCCTTAATTATTTTCGACAAATATAAGGGTATAATCTGAAATAATGAAATTTAATTTAAGGTTAAACCCTAAAAATATTTTTTGGAATGTTCTTTATCAAATTTACAATTGCATTGACTAATCACTCCGGATTGTTCACCAGACATTTAGCGGTTGGCCCTCGGATTACAGGCAGAAGTGAAAGATCGAGGGACAGGTTGGGGCTAGTAACGGAGCTACAACTAACTTTTACAGATCTTTCGCTTTCACTTTGACTATCTTGCCATTGCGCGAAATCACTAGAAAACCATCTTCTTTTATCTTTGCTGCCAGCAAGCGATGATATGCAAGATCAATTCCCCGCAGAATTTTTGAACGTAAATCCTTAATATTTTCTTTTATCATAACTTAATGATTTGGTTGTAGATGTTTGAATTAGTTAGTCTTTCCAGCTCCGTTACAACCTGATATTATATAAAGATTGGGTATTACTTAATATTTTCAGCAAAGATAAAGCTAAATAGAGCTTATAAGAAAACTCTTCAAACTAATTAGCCTGGGTCATTGTATTCAACACTTCGGTAAATTTTTGCATTGAACTGAAAATCAATTAATTATGGAAAAAAATATTCATTTCCAAATGATTGGAGATCAAGTCTTTGCGTCACTTCGACAGGCTCAGTGCATCGCATTGCGTCTTTGCGTGAGACAAAAATATAACGGACTATTGTGTATTTTTATATGCTGCGAAATGCCTAAAGCCTGATCAGACCACATTTGCACCCCACCGTACAAGATCAGGAACTGGACGGACGCCATTTTCCGCAATCGATTGTAATTTTGGTTCCGAGTATATGTTTTAAAGGCGAAAAGGGACAGGCGCCTGAACAATAAGCAATTTTCAACATCAGTCCTTTCATTTTTCACTTTTTAAGCTTCGACTTGGTTCGACAAAAAGCTCACCAACCGACGCTCAGCTCATAACTTTTTACTTTTCTCACTTTTCACTTTAGAAATTAGAAATTAGAAATTAGAAATTAAACTTTTCACTTTCACTCCAATGGACCTCGCAAACCGCTTCCCCGAAAATCCCCTCCTTCGTCCGGCCGATCTTAAGCCCGGGATTAATGGAATGGAAATAGTGTGCTTGCTCAATCCGGGTGTTTTCAGGTTTGATGGCAAAATATGGTTGCTTTTGCGCGTTGCCGAAAGGCCCAAACAGATTGAAGGCAAAATCAGCTTTCCGGTTTATAACAGCAAAGGAGGGATTGAAATTCTGAGTTTCGATAAAAATGACCCCGATCTGGATGCTTCAGATCCACGGATAATCAATTATAAGAAGAAGGATTACCTTACAACCCTATCCTATTTAAGACTTGTTTGTAGTGATGATGGGGTTCATTTTCACGAAGCGGAAGGATATCCACCCATTTTCGGAAAGGGGGAACTTGAGACTTTTGGGATCGAAGATTGTCGCGTAGCAACGATGTCCGATGGTTTCGCCCTTTCGTTTACCGAAGTCTCGGAATTTGGCGTAGGAGTTGGACTTATACGCACCAAAGACTGGAAGAATTTCAGCCGTGAAGGCATGATTTTTCCGCCGCACAATAAGGATTGCGCGATTTTTGAAGAAAAAATCAATGGAAAATACTACGCCCTACACCGCCCCAGCAGCCCTGAACTGGGCGGTAACTACATCTGGCTGGCCCAATCGCCCGACCTAATCCACTGGGGTCAGCATAAATGTATTGCTACCGTCAGACCCGGCATGTGGGATTCAGCGAGGGTCGGAGCCGGGGGCGCACCCATCCGCACCGAAAAAGGGTGGCTCGAAATTTATCACGGAGCCAACAAGGATCATCGCTACTGTCTTGGCGCTCTGTTGCTCGACATTAACGATCCATCCAAAGTTCTTGCCCGCAGCATCGATCCGATTATGGAGCCCAACGAAACTTACGAACAAACCGGATTCTTTGGCAATGTGGTGTTTTCCAATGGTCATTATGTAAAGGGGGACAATATTTTTCTTTACTACGGTGCCAGTGATGAAGTAATCTGCGGTGCCAGGTTATCGATAAAACGAATTTTGGAAACGCTTAAATAATTAAGGAAACTTAAAAAAGTTAAATCAAGAAACCCAATTTGATAACAGACATTTTATGAAGAATAAAATTTTGGAAGAGTTTCGCTTTTTTATGACTATGCCCAGGGATATGCGCCTTGTGCTTATTACCAATATGATTTACGCATTTGTTATTCCCGTTATTGACATCTTTGTTGGTGCCTACATTATGCGCAGCTCCAACGACCCTTCGATGGTTGCAGTTTACCAGTTGTGCGTTTACACGGGGATACCCTTTGCATTCTTAATCAACGGATTTTTACTGAATAAATTTAACATATCGCATCTCTACAGCTTTGGCATGTTGCTAAGCGGTGTTTCCATGATTTTCATGATGACACTCAGTAGCATAGACATG
>JBBQBC010000175.1:0-8377 GCA_038317155.1 Bacteroidales bacterium | reverse complement strand
GGTCCTTCGACTACGCTCAGGAACCATGATTGGAAATTGGAAGGATGGTCCTTCGACTACGCTCAGGAACCATGATTGGAAATTGGAAGGATGGTCCTTCGACTACGCTCAGGAACCATGATTGGAAATTGGAAGGATGGTCCTTCGACTACGCTCAGGAACCATGATTGGAAATTGGAATATTGGAAGGATGGAATTTAGCCTCACAGTCGGAAGGTTACGGGGTCTGAAAAGTGAGTATGCTTTGTTTTATAAAGGTAGTCTGCATCTTAACTTCTGATGCAGGCTATCAGCTTTCAAGGCTTTCTGACTATGGTTTTCCGGCCAGAATGCGGATATTGGAAATGCAATTGGGCAAAAATCAATTATTTTATATTCATTAAAAAGTTAGCCTGCATCTTATCTTCTGATGCAGGCTATTAGCTTTCAAGGCTTTCTGACTATAGCTATCTGGCCCGAAAGCTGATTTTATTGATTTAATATGAACAAAAACTAATTATTTGATATTTAGGCTAAATACTCCTAAAAACTGTACCTTTAATACACTCAAAACCTATCTTTAAGTCTTGAATTTATTTATTGAACCTTTTCTTAATCTAAGTTCTTCATTATGGCAAAAGTAGTTGTTCTTGGCGCTGGCATATCAGGTCATACTGCCGCCGCATTCCTGCGTAAAAAACTGGGTAAGCAACACGAGGTGGTGGTGATTACTCCGAATGCTTACTACCAGTGGATACCCTCAAATATCTGGGTGGGTGTTGGACGAATGACCATCGATCAGGTAAGGTTTGAACTTGCGCCACTCTACAAGAGATGGGGCATAGATTTCAGGCAGGCCAGAGGGGTGAGTATTCATCCGGAAGGAGATGCCGGTTCAGTACGGCCATTTATTAGCATAGCTTATACAAGCGATGAAAAGAAAGGCACAACCGATCGTGTGGATTACGACTTTCTGGTAAATGCAACAGGCCCCAAACTTAACTTTGATGCGACAGAAGGCCTGGGACCCGGAAAAAACACCGTATCTGTTTGTTCGTACGATCATGCCAGCCATGCCTGGGAAAAACTGCAGGAATCCATTGCCAGGATGGAGAAAGGGGAGAAGCAGCGGTTTGTAATTGGCACAGGGCATCCTATGGCTACCTGTCAGGGTGCTGCTTTCGAATACATTCTGAATGTGGCATTTGAAATTCGCAAACGAAAACTGGAGCATCTGGCTGAAATCACCTGGCTTACCAATGAATATGAACTGGGTGACTTTGGAATGGGTGGAGCCTATATAAAAAGAGGTGGCTATATAACCTCCACCCGCGTTTTTGCCGAATCGTTTCTGGGCGAAAATGGCATCAAATGGATTAAACGGGCAGGAGTGAAGAAAGTTGAACCAGGGCTTATTCACTACGAAACACTTGATGGCGAAGAAAAACAGATAGGATTTGATTTCTCTATGTTAATTCCGGCTTTTGCCGGTGTCGGGTTGAAGGCTTATGACAAGGCAGGGGCTGATATCAGCACCGCATTGTTCGCCCCCAGTGGCCTGATGAAAGTGGATGCCAACTACACGCCAAAACCTTTTGACGATTGGAGTGCGGCAGATTGGCCGGAAACCTATCAGAGCCCGGCTTACAAAAACATCTATGCACCGGGCATTGCCTTTGCACCGCCACATGCCATCTCCAAACCAATGACAAGTAAAAACGGTACCGCCATCTTTCCCTCGCCCCCACGAACAGGTATGCCTTCGGGAGTAATGGGTAAAATTGTGGCGGAAAATATCATCAACGAAATAAAAACCGGCAAACAGGAATTTAAACACAAAGCAAGCATGGGTCGGATGGGAGCTGCCTGTATTATTTCGGCCGGATTTGGAATGACAAAGGGAGCAGCGGCAACCATGACTGTGCACCCGATTGTACCAGACTGGGAAAAATATCCGGAATATGGCCGCGATATCAAATACACCATGGGCGAAGCCGGACTGGCTGGCCATTGGATGAAGTGGTTTATGCACTATATGTTTCTACACAAAGCCAAAGGCTATCCGTTTTGGTGGCTTTTACCAGAATAAATCCGTTTCAATACTAATTTTTAAAAACAACTAAATCATGAAAAATAAAACCATACAAGCCTATTCCGATGAGTCATATCCACCATTTCCAACAAAAACCACACTTTTCTGGCGGCGTTTTGTCCTCTGGCAGGCAATCAGGTTTTTTGTACTGAATCTGAGGATTTTGAAAATTGTTGTAGGGGGGCACTCGTGATGCAGGATGTAGGAGGTCGGAGGTCAGAGGTCAGAGGTCAGAGGTCGGAAGTCAGAGGTCAGATGTCGGAAGTAAGAGGTCAGAGGTAAGAGGTAAGAAGTTGGAAGTAGGAAGTAGGAAATACTCAGAAGTTAAAAAATCCGAAATCCGAAATCTGAAATCTGAAATCCGCAATCCGCAACCCGCTAGACCGACAAAGAGCAATTTATCAATCAACAATAAATTGGTCTGTCGGGTAGGTCCGCAATCTGAAATCTGCAATCCGTAATCTGCAATCCGTAATCCGTAATCCGCAATTAATATTGAGTTGGTCTGTCGGGTAGGTCCGAAATCTGAAATCTACAATCCGAAATCTGCAATCCGTAATCCGCAATTAATATTGAGTTGGTCTGTCGGGTAGGTCCGAAATCTGAAATCTACAATCCGAAATCTGCAATCCGTAATCCGTAATCCGCAATTAATATTGAGTTGGTCTGTCGGGTAGGTCCGAAATCTGAAATCTGCAATCCGAAATCTGCAATCCGAAATCTGCAATCCGCAATCCGCAATCTGAAATCCGCAATCTGAAATCCGCAATCCGAAATTTTAATGCGTTTGTCAGTTGAGCAGGCAGTTGGCAATTAGAAATTAGAAATTAGAAATTAGAAATTATCCTTCTCGCCTAGCCCTATTTAGTGAGCTTCCAGCCAGTTGCTGCCCGAACTCATCTCCACCTCCACGGGTACATCCAATTCCATGGCCGTTTTCATCAATCGTTCAACAATGGGTTTCACGGTTTCCAATTCCGGTTTATACACATCAAAAACAAGCTCATCATGCACCTGCATAATCATTCTGGATTTCAGGTTTAATTTATTGAACTCGTTGTGAATATTGATCATGGCAATTTTAATCATATCGGCCGACGAGCCCTGAATGGGTGCATTGATGGCATTTCGTTCGGCGAAACCGCGCACAATGGCATTGCCTGAGTTGATGTCACGCAGGTAACGGCGGCGTTTTCTCAGGGTTTCAACATAGCCATGGGCTTTTGCAAACAGGATGGTATTGGCCATATATTCCCTGATTCCTGAGAAACGTTCAAAATACTGGCTGATGATGTCGGCTGCTTCACGGCGTGGTATGCCAAGCCGTTCTGAAAGCCCAAAGGCAGAAATGCCGTAAATAATTCCAAAGTTCACTGTCTTTGCATTACGACGCATCTCCTTCGTCACATCTTCAACATTAATATTGTAAATGCGTGCAGCGGTGGCTGTATGGATATCGAGTCCGTCGCGGAAGGCTTCCTGCATGGCCACATCACCACTAATATGTGCGACAATCCTGAGTTCAATCTGTGAATAGTCGGCTGATAGTAAGGTATATTCTTCATTGCGCGGGATAAACGCTTTCCGGATTTCCCGACCTCTTTCTGTGCGTATTGGAATATTCTGAAGGTTCGGGTTGTTGGAACTAAGCCTTCCGGTGGCGGCAACAGCCTGGTTATAAGAGGTATGGACTCTTCCGGTTTTCTGATTGATAAGCAGAGGCAGCGAATCCACATAAGTAGATTTGAGCTTGGTCAGCGACCGGTAATCAAGTATGTGCTGAATGATGGGGTGCTTATTGATGAGCTTCTGTAATATTTCCTCTCCGGTGGAATGTTGTTTGGTCTTGGTCTGTTTGGGGTTATCAACCAGTTTCATCCGGTCAAACAACACTTCGCCTAATTGTTTGGGCGAACCAATGTTAAACTTCATACCGGCAAGTTCGTAAATTTCATTTTCTACCTGCCTGATCTCAGTTTCGAGCTCAGCGGAATAAGTATTCAGGTTGTGATTGTCGATTTTTACCCCTTCAGCTTCCATGGCTGCAAGAACTTTGATCAGGGGAATTTCTAACTGGTCGAAAAGGTCGCGGGTTTCTGTCTGTTCCAGTAAAGGTTCGAGCTTGCGGCGCAGTTGAAGGGTAATGTCGGCATCCTCACCAGCATATTCCTTGATTGTTTCCTGGTCAATCATGCGCATATTTAACTGGTTCTTGCCCTTTTTTCCGATCAGGTTTTCTATCGAAACCGGCCGGTAATTAAGGTAGGTATGAGCCAGAAAGTCCATGTTGTGGCGCAGGTCGGGCTCAATAAGGTAGTGCGCCAGCATGGTATCGAACAATGGGCCGTTTACAACAATGTTATAATTGGAAAGGATTGAAATGTCGAACTTCATATTCTGACCGGTTTTGCCAATAGTCGGATCGGCAAATATTCCGCTAAATTCAGCCGTGATTTCGCGGGCAGCCTTCGTGTTGTTGGGTACCGGAACGTACCAGGCCTGATGGGCTTTTATGGCAAAAGACATACCCACCAGTTCGGCAGTCAGCGTATCTAGGCCGGTGGTTTCGGTGTCAAAGCAGAAAGAACCGGCTGATTTAAGTTGATTTATCAGTTGCAGGCGCTTTTCGGGCGTATCGGCCAGATAATAGTTGTGCGGAGTGTTTTCAATTGTATTTATATCTGATTCTTCCCCCGCCAACGGCGGGGCTTCATTCATCGAACTGAAAAGGTCAGGCGCAGCGGTTGGGGAAGTCTGTATGGAAACGTTAGGGCTTCCGTCTTTAAGTGAAAGATCGGTGAAAACCCTTTTGGCAAAGGTGCGGAATTCAAGTTCATCGAGGATCGCTTTTAAAGCCGTTACATCGGGTTCTGTCAGTTTCAGCCCTTCTTCATCAAAGGCTATGGGTACATCGAGAATAATGGTAGCCAGTTCTTTCGACATGAGTGCCTGATGGCCGAATTCTCTGACTTTTTCGCGCATTGGGGCCTTTTCTATTTTATCGGAATTGGCGATTAGGTTTTCAATGGAATCAAAATCCTCCAGGAGTTTTCGGGCAGTAACTTCGCCAACACCAGGTATTCCCGGAATATTGTCCGAAACATCGCCCCATAACCCAAGCATATCTTTCACCTGTTCGGGCCGCTTGATTCCAAATTTTGCACAAACTTCGGCAGGTCCCATAATTACCGCCTTTTCACCGGGCTTTCCGGGCTTGTACATGACAACATTTTCTGTTACCAACTGCCCAAAATCCTTGTCTGGCGTCATCATAAACACTTTAAATCCAGCCTGTCCGGCCTGGGTGGCGAGGGTTCCGATTACATCGTCGGCTTCGAACCCGTCAACAGCAAGAATCGGCACATTAAAGGCCTCAATCAGTCGTATTATATAGGGAATGGCTGTGGCAATATCTTCTGGCATACTCTCGCGCTGGGCTTTATAGGCTGGAAAGCTCTCATGCCTGACGGTCGGTGCCTGGGTGTCGAAAGCCACGCCGATGTGGGTTGGCTTTTCATTTTTAATGACATCGTAAAGCGAATTGGCAAAGCCCAGTACTGCAGAAGTATTCAGCCCTTTTGAGGTGATTCGGGGATTTCTGTTAAGTGCATAATAGGCCCTGTAAATTAAGGCCATAGCATCTAAAAGGAAAAGTTTTTTATCGGGTTGTGACATGGTGGCGGCTGATTCAGTTTATTAATATCAGTCTGATTGAATGATCAAACTAAAGATACTGTCGTTCTGACAAAGATAATAAACAAGTGATTCGGAATCAGGTTTAGCTTTTCGAGTAAGAAGTTTGTTGGTTGATTTCTCTTTTTCAGGGGTACTATGCAATTATTGGGTGATTGGACGTTTGTGACAAGTTTCGTAACTCTTCAAATGATAGACCAATAAACGTGATGATGCCTCTTTTCAACACATAGACACATAGAATAACATAGTCACATAGAAAATTTCTATCATTACAATGCTTGAAATTAGTTGTTCCAATCTCTATACGCCCTGCTCCATGTTCGATTCCCTGAGCTAAATGGGACGAGGGGCGCCAGACAGGGGCGGGGGGCGAACCGCCCAATGTCCCCATTTCCCTGGCCTTTTTTGTCTGTTTCTAAAGAGACGAAACCTCACTTTTCAATGCCACGCTCCATGCCCTCCCGGTGAAGTGGTCGGGATTCCCCCGCCAAAGTGGGCGGGGCAAGCTGCTTCGCTCCATGTGCCTTTTGCCCTGTGCTCTGCGCCCTCCCGACGAAGTGGTCGGGACTTCGCTTCGCTACGTGTGCTCTGCGCCCTTAGCCCTGTGCTCTGCGCCCTGAGCCCTGTGCTACTTCTTGTCCCTCAACACCAACATATAGAAATCATTATCCAGTGGCAGGTAGCCATATTCATAGACAAAGCGGTAAGTTGAGCCTTTTTGCGTGGTGTAAAGGTGGGTAATGTAAGTGAAATTGAAACCCAGGTTGGAAAGTTTTTCCTTATGCACAGTAACTTTGTCGGTTGGATTTAGTTCGGTAAGTATGCGTCGGTTTTTTTTAAGAATGTTGTTTACCTGCCTGACCGTGGCACTGCTGTCGCTGTTTAGCTTGTTGTTGAAATTGTTACGGCATTGGTCGCTGCAAAATTTCTTATCGGCCCTGCCCACTATGGGTTCACCGCAATCGAGACATACTTTTTGCATAATACGGTATTATTAAGTGAATGCAAAATATAAAGATACGAAAAGTCAATTCAATTTGTCAATACATTTATCAGTTTAGCTTCTCTTTATTGTCGGGTGTAATAGTAATTAAACAAGATGATCAGAATATTAGTAGTATGTAATTGTCCTTTCGACAAACGAAACCGGTTGATTTTTCACATAAGAAGTTTTTTTTATCCAGTTATCACGATTGTCTAATTCGTATAAGTTAGTTGTTGTGGAAATGAGACTTCCGTCCGGTGAAAATTCATTTGTTTCAGACTGGTTTCCTTTGTTGTTATAGCTGAAGGTGCTCCGCTGCTCCAGTTCTCCGGAGGATTTGTATTTGTTGATTTCAATCTTTTGGTCATTGCTGTTGTATGCATACCTGAACTTTCGAATTAACTCACCCTGCATATTCTCAACATTTTCCTCCATTACATTCCCTTTGCTGTCATAAAGATATAGCTTTTTTTTGAGAGGATGTCCCTTGTCGTCATAGCTGATATCCTCCGTAAGTTTATTCTGTTTGTCATAATGATAGACGATGTTTAAGTTCAGCAGGTCATCACCCGAGAATATTCCCATTTCATTCCTGTTGCCTTCTTTATTGTAAGTGTAGATGAACTTTTTATCAACAGTACTGTCTGGCTTAAATTTTATATCCAGCGTTTTGTTCCCATCCTCGTTAAACGAATTCAGATACCATTCCTCTATGCTGCCTTTGGCTGCCGTCATGCCGACATTTACCGGCAGATACGTCTTCTCCGATATAGATTTGATTTTTCCTTTTAAGTTTAGCCTTGCATAGTCATTATTCTGGCAAAAACCAGAAGCAAGGGTGATGGAAAAGACAAAAATCAGGGTAAACAGTTTTTTCATTATTGATAATTCTTTATTTGTTTTATAAACAAGTTAAAGCTGGTTTTAAACCAACCCTCAATCATAAAATCAACTGACTGAATAAACGGATTGGATCAGGAGTATTTTCAGTCAGCTTGATCAGGTAAGTGATTTAAAAAATATATAAAACCGGACTTACTGTTCCTGTGGAAGATAAATAAGTCCGTTTCTTTTCGGGATGAAAGGGTAAGCCGGTTGAATTCTGTAGAAAAGAGGTTATTACTCTCCGAAAGATTCTCCCTAAATCAATCAGCTTTTAGTTTTCTTCTCTTTTTTTTCGAGCCTCTTTTCTTTCAGGGTTTTAGTAGGGGCTTTCTTGGTTTCTTTCTTTGCATCCTGTGATTTTGCCATGGCCAGTAGATTTAGTGGTTAATAGAAATGTTAATTCCCAATTCCGGATAATCGGTTTGCAATACAAATATACTAAGCAAAATCATTATAGTGGAAAAAATGTTGATTTCGTATGAATTTCTTTTGGCAAAACCTGATTTATTGATTTTTTTCTAACATACACATTTATAATAAATTAGATTATTCCTGCATAAATTCTATCCGTTTATAACCGCTTACAAACGACTACATCCGTAAGTAAATGACTATTAACCGAATCGGGTTAGTGGTCCGTTGTAGTTTTGCTTCATCGTTCAATCACAACAAGTCAGGATTGGAAAAGTAAAGTTAAGTAAAATGTTGAACAAGCCCGAGTAAGGGCGCAAAACCAAAAA
>JBBQBC010000174.1:0-8391 GCA_038317155.1 Bacteroidales bacterium | reverse complement strand
TGGTTAAGGTGCAGGATGTGGAACTCAGTATCCGGAAGATTGCCGGAGTCAGGATTCCGGTGCTGGAGGAGGTTAAGTTTGATCTGGCTGAATTCAGCCTGTTCAACAGACCCGCCTGGTTTGCGGATGGTATCGGTATCGTGAAACAACTGGCCACCATTGGCATCGGGAGTGAGTTCTACAATCGCAAAATGCACCTGCTCGACCATGCCCGCCGTAAAACCACCCAGAAAGTCAACCTTTACGAAAAGGTTCAGATTCCGGGTTATGAAGACGCCATCCTCAAGATCAAGCGGTTTATGGAAGATGAGGAGAACCTTTCAAAATCTGCTCAGAAGATTGTAAAAGACCGTCAGCAAAGAATGGAGGGCGAAGTATGATAGTTCCCATGAAGAAATATACATTTCTGGTTTTCCACGCTGATTACGAGGCATTTTTGCAAAAAGTCAGGGAAATAGGGGTAGTGCAGGTAGTAGAATCGGGCAACGAAACCACCAATTCTATTCAGGAACGTTATGTGCTATCCTCAAGGATTTCCGACATGGTTAGAATGCTCAAAGCGCGCAACCAGGAGCCCCGTCAACCCGAAAAGGCAGTTGATGGCATTGAATTGATCAGCAAGCTGCAGGAATTGAAATCTGAACAGGAAAAAAACAGCCACCATCTTACCGCCCTCAACAAAGAGATTGCCCAGGCCGGACCATGGGGTGATTTTTCGCCTGAGACGCTTTCTGATATAGCAAAAGCCGGTTATAAAGCCCGCTTTTTCAGTTGTCCTGAACGGAAGTTTGAGGAGCGCTGGAACACTGAATACTATATTTCTGATATAAGTCATAAACATTCAATTGTTTACTTTGTACTTTTTCAGGAAAAAGATCAGGTGGTGGACATTGATGCCGAAGAGGTAAGAATTCCTGAACGCTCCGTGAAAACGCTGATTGAACACAGGGCTTTGGTGCAGGAAAAATTGTCAGAAATTGGCCGTGAACTGGATGATACAGCGGCCTTTTACCTGCCTGATCTGGAAAAAGCAAAAATACGGGTACTCAACGATGCGCAATATGAAAGTGTGCTGATCAATACCCTACGCGAAGCCGATGATAAGTTGATGATCCTCAATGGTTTCGTTCCTAAAACAGGAGAAATGGAATTGAAAACATGGCTGAATGAAACCGGGTATGTTTATTACACCGAAAGACCGGTTCCTGATGACCACCCACCGGTTTTGTTGACAAACAACCGGTTTGCAAAGCTTTTTGAGCCGATTGGCAGTCTGTTTTCATTGCCATCCTACAATGAATTGGACCTTACGCCTTTCTTTGCACCCTTCTTTATGATGTTCTTCGGATTCTGTATGGGTGATGTTGGCTATGGTCTTGTTCTGTTACTGATTGGTATTTTTATGAAAAAACGGGTGGCACCTGCCATGCGGCCATTTCTTACCCTGGCAATCTACCTTGGAATTGCTACCATGTTCTTTGGGGTGGTAACCGGTACCATAGCAGGCTTTGAAATGGAAAAGATACCCTTTTTCGGATCACTCAGAGGCATGATGCTGAGCGACCAGCAGATTTTCTACCTCGCATTGGCCATCGGTTTGTTCCAGATTTTATTTGGACTTGGGATTCAGGCATATTCGAAATATAAACAATTCGGATTTGCTTACGCAGTATCGCCACTGGGCATCATCATCGGGGTATTGGCTCTTCTCGACATTGCCCTGATCAAACAGGGGGGAATCATTTCTAAAATCTTTCTTTACATCAGTTTGGGCATGATTGTCCTGTGGAGCGATCCTAACCTGGGAATCTTCGGCAGGCTGGGTAAGGGGGTGTGGGACCTGTACGGCATCATAACCGGTATTTTTGGCGACACCTTGTCGTATATCCGTCTTTTTGCTCTGGGAGCTTCCAGTGGAATTCTCGGGTTTGTAATCAACAGCATTTCACTGCCATTGCTCCATTCAATTCCAATACTGGGACCGATCTTGTTTATCCTTGTTATGGTGGTAGGACATGGCGCCAACCTGATGCTGGCCGGACTGGGTTCATTTGTGCACCCGATGCGTCTTACTTTTGTTGAATTTTACAAGAATGCCGGCTTTGTGGGTGGTGGAAAAAAATACAAGCCTTTTTCGAACAAAGAATCCTGAAATGAATAAAAGCCGGGAAAAGTGGAGAGAATAAATTGAACAAACCGGCTCAGTGGAAATTGAAGAACAAATAACGAAGTAAACTCAAACATAAATAAACAATAACAATTAAAGGAGAATCATTATGTCAACAGCGATTATTCTTGCTTACATCGGGATCGCCCTTATGGTGGGTCTCTCAGGCACTGGAAGTGCCATCGGTGTGGTCATCGGCGGCAATGCTACCGTAGGCGCATTAAAGAAGAAAGACGATGCGTTCGGAAGCTACATGCTGCTTAGCGCATTGCCCGGAACCCAGGGATTATATGGGTTTGCCGGTTTCTTTATTATAAATAGCTCAGGTGTGCTTAATCCGGAAATTACAATTTTGCAGGGCATCGCGATTCTGGCGGCAGGTTTTGCCCTCGGTTTAGTGGGCCTTATCTCTGCAATTATGCAAGGCAGGGTTTGTGCCAATGGTATTGCAGGCATTGCCCAGGGTTATGATGTTTTTGGTAAGACCATGGTTCTTGCTGTATTCCCCGAGCTTTATGCCATCGTGGCTTTTGCTACCACCTTCCTGATCAGTTCGGGGCTGTAAAAAGTTTTCTGAAGTTTTTCAGATAATAGCATTGCCGGTGTGTAACCGGCAGTGCTTTTTTGCGTTTAATACTTAGGTAACTTATTGCCATGAAGATATAAAAATCCTAAAACTCATCGGATTTATATCTTATTAGTGGCAAATGAAAACAAACAAACTATGGAAAACAGAAACGAATTTAAAGTAAAAGGCGAAGAGCTGCTTGCAAAAGTCAAAGAATTGATCCATCAGGGTAACATCTCCCGCATCATCGTGAAAAACGAGGAAGGTAAAGTATATCTTGAAATCCCGGTAACAGTTGGCGTGGTTGGCGCGCTGTTTCTTCCTGTTTTTGCTGCCATTGGTGCTTTGGCCGCCCTCGCTGCCAATTTTACAATCGAAGTGATCAGGAAGCAAGAGTAAGCATCCTGTTTTAGACACCACGCTATATTCCGGGTAACGGAAGAATCCGGCTTAGAGCACAAAAGCCCGGACTACATGTTTTTTTCATGTAATCCGGGCTTATTGCGGATTTTGACTTTAAGTCCCAATTTCTGTATTTCAGGACCTGGCTGGCTGCAGGTTCCGAATAAACAACATACCCAACAGGTTATGGCTTATATCATTCTTTTTGCAGTAGCTATAGTCTTTGCTTTTAATGCACACTCAGTTTTCCTGAAAGCATGGGTTCATTGCTCCCTGTAAGTTTGTAGAAATAAAGACCCGGGACAAGCTTATCAACAGCAACTGAGCTGTTCTTCTCAACTTGTTTTACCAGAACCTGCCTTCCATTAATATCGTAAACTCCTAGTTCATAGGTTGGATTGCCGGTTGCCCATGTAAAGGTAACCTGTCCATCGGATGGCTGAGGATATACGCCAGCCTGTATAATGTTATTTTCTCCTATCCCGATATTATTTACCAGGGAATAATTGTAAGTATTTCTGACTGATAGCTTAAATGTTGAGCCACTATATTCATATTTTGTGCTTCCGGTTAACATATGCATAATCAAATACGGTACATCTCCAATATCCCACGGCAGAATCAGTTCACTACCTGTATATGCGTTGTTATATGTCATCTCTGTCTTATACGCATTAACCCATTGGCTCCCATTCCATTGCTGCTCGAGTGTCAGTACAAGGTTCATGTTTCCATCGTAGCTGAACTCATTTTTAGAGTCGCTGACCCATTGGCTGGTAACTGTAACCCATGCATAGGTAATGAGGAATTTCGACTGTCCGCCATCATTGTAGGTATATTCAACCTTGTAAAAGTTCTCCCAGACCTGGCCTATAGATTCCCATGAAAATGAAGTTGAAGCAAGAAGAGATCCATTGCCATCATATGAATATTCTTGCTTATAGCTGTTGACCCATTCACTGCCCGATTCGTTCCACATCGAAGTAATCTGGGTAATTATATTCCCGTAAGGATCGCAGGTACGCTCATCTTTGGTTGCCGGAATCCAATCCGATCCATCCAGATAATAGGTATAGGCCAATGTCATATTGCCGCTATCATCATAATTATAGCTCAATTTAGCATCAGGTTCCCAGATGGTTGCATCAGCTTTCCATTGGTATAAAACCTTTTCCGTCAAAGTTCCATTGTTATAGGTAAATCCCTGTTTGTAACTTTTTTCCCAGATCTCTGTATCCTCATTCCACGATGAAGAAATATCTGAAGTGTTGTTACCATTGGGGTCATAGGTGAATTCTTTCTTATAACCATTCAGCCATTGGCTGCCTGTAGCATCATAAACATCGTAAATATTATTGTCCATTTGTTGGAAGAGAGTCAGGGAATTTTTGAATTGCTTGGATCGCTGAGTTTTAAATTGATGTGCATTGTGCCCTGGAGGCAAAGACTGATTGACTATTTGGTCTATGGTTGGTGCATGGTGTAGCTGAATGAAATTACCTGCAATTAGATTGCTGTTTATAACAGCATTTTGTGCAACGGCTGACATCATTAACATGCCAGCAATAACAAGGGTAAAGAGTTTTTTCATAATTTCTGTCTTTAAAGATTACTTTATTTAACAAAGAAATCGCTGATATGTTAATTTCCAAATACATAAGTTGGTAAATCTACCATTAGTCTTTTTAAAAAAAATGCTGTTCCGGTAAGCAATCAGGTCGCTTTGTTAGTAGAAATAACAGGACTTTTAGAATTATTCAATTTATATAAATATGGATAGTGTTTTTTTAAGTTAAACTTATGTTAATGTTCTAAGGTGGTGAGTGTCGGAAAATAAGACGCTCACCAACCCTTGAACGCTCAGAAGCTAAGTAATTGTTGGCCTGCGTCTTATCTTCTGACGCAGGCCTGCTGAACCGGCAGAAGGGTGAGCATCAGAAAATAAGATGCTCACCAACCCCGGAATACTCACCAACCCTTGAATTGTTGACCTAGCCCTATTATAGTTGGCCTGCATCTTACCTTCTGACGCAGGCATACTACGCCGGCAGAAAGGTGAGCGTCAGAAAATAAGACGCTCACCAGCCCCAACGTCAGAAAATAAGACGCTCACCAACCCTTGAACGCTCAGAAGCTAAGTAATTGTTGGCCTGCGTCTTATCTTCTGACGCAGGTATGCTTAACCGGCAGAAAGGTGAGCGTCAGAAAATAAGATGCTCACCAGCCATGAAAACTGACGCAGGCCTGCAGACCCGGCAGAAAGGTGAGCATCAGAAAATAAGACGCTCACCAACCATGAAAACTGACGCAGGCATAATGAACCCGCAGAAAGTTGAGTGCCAGAAAATTAGACGCTCACCAACCCCGGGGACGTTCGTCAGCCTTGGTATCGTTGGCCTGCGTCTTATCTTCTGACGCAGGCCTGATGATCCGGCAGAAAGGTGAGCATCAGAAAATAAGATGCTCACCAGCCATGAAAACTGACGCAGGCATGCTGACCTGGCAGAAAGGTGAGCGTCAGAAAATAAGACGCTCACCAACCCAGGGGACGTTCGCCAGCCTTGGTATCGTTGGCCTGCGTTTTATCTTCTGACGCAGGCCTGATGACCCTGCAGAAAGGTGAGCATCAGAAAATAAGATGCTCACCAGCCATGAAAACTGACGCAAGCATTTTGATCCGGCAAAAAGGTGAGCATCAGAAAATAAGATGCTCACCAACCCCTGGACTCTCACCAACTCCAGAACGCTCAATAACCACGTAGTTGTTTGCCTGCGTCTTACCTTCTGACGCAGGCATACTGAACCTGCAGAAAGGTGAGCGTCAGAAAATAAGACGCTTACCAACTCTGATATTGTTGATTTGTGTTAAACATCTGTTAATTTTGAATTCCTGAAAACCATTTGTAAGTGTTGTTGTTTTGATTGGATAAAACTATACCCAATAAATTAATTTTCGGTATATTTGAAATTTGCCGTTGAGCAGCATCAAAGTTTATTGACTCTTCATTTGTAAATAAACTTGAGCCCATTCTGAAAACGAAAAATTTGACGCCAAGCCACTTAAACACTATCCGCCGGCTGGCGGACGCCAATTCTAAATTATTGAAATAAAATATTATACAAAATATGGTGTTTTGGAGCTTTGGAGTCAAACCTTCTTTTTTGACTTTTGGGAGTAGATCAAGCTTTCACCTTAAAAGATACTTTTATGGATGAGTACGTTGAGAGAAAAGGAAAACTTGTTTTCAGGGTTTCCGGGTTAAATAATCCGGTAAAAATTAAAGTTGATTGTCAGTACGGTACGCTCGCGGGAGTCTCATTTTATTATTACGGTCTCAAAACGGTTAAATGCGGTGAAGAAGTGTTGATTGGGAAAGGGCAGGACCTGAAAAACCAATCCCTTGAATTCAGCGGAGCATCCGGAAATCCCGATGGTGGAAGACTGAAAATCATCCATACCATTTATGAAATTGGCGGCAATTTCGTGGTTTATACCTTCCCCGATGAATATACAGGGAAGCCCCCGTTCGATTTGAAGGATCAGGAACCCAGTTATGTGTTCACCGTTAACTTTATATAGGATGAGAACCTTAATTCGCCTCCTTTTTGTAGCAATGCTCTGGCTGCTGCAAGGAAATATACACGCCCAGGTTCTTGACAAACTGACAAGCCCTTCCATGCCGGCAGCTACGATAATAGGGACCCAGTTTAATGAAATCAACAAGCCAAAATCGCTGAAAGCCCTTGAAACCGCAATATTTAGTGATTTTCTTAATGCAGGAGGCGGCTCTCTGATTCCCGAAAATTATGCCCTGGAAGTCAATCCCTTTATGCTTGGCAAAAGAACCAACTTTGACTACCTCGACTACCTCAAAGACGAAGTAAAGCTGAATCTGTGGAGAAACCTTTCATTTTCGGTGGCTTCAACCAATAAGTATATAATAAACGATTCAATTACAGGCAGTTCACTAGGTTTCGGAGGGCGTACTATTATTCTCAATGGCAAAGTATCACCACAACTTGAATCAACCTATAAAATTACTGCGGATGAATACATCTCGCTGTTGGCGTTACAAAGCCAGATTAGGACAATGATCGGGGAATACCTCCGGTCGCTAAAACCAATTAGCCCTGCCGGAGTGGCGCTGCCCGAAGTGTCCTACAATACGGATAGTTTAAAGGTGTTTCTGTTAAAAACTGATATTCTGAACAAGCCTGAAGTTTCAGCCATAATTGAGGATGTTTTTAGCCAGCTTCCTGCTGAAACCAACAAGGATAATGTCAGAAATGAATTCTTAAATGTTTATAAAAACACCCTCTCTTTCAAGACATTGACAAAATACAGGGAACTTATTGACAGTGTTAAAACCGAGCGCTATGGGCTGCGCTGGGAGATTGGGGCGGCGCTGGCGCTGAACTTCCCGACCAACAATTTCGACTACAGCATCTCGCCGAAACAGGGGATTTGGAGCAGTATTTCCTACAGACCCTTTAAGAAAACGGAGAGCAGCCCGCTTTCCGGTATTTACTATGAAACGCCTGTCAATGTTGAATTTATCGGCCTTGTCAGATGGATTAACAACAACGATAAATTTATCAACAAATATAACCCCATCGACACGTTGCAGTTTAGTGCGGGCGAGGTCTGGGATATCGGACTCAGAGGCATTCTGGAATTTGGAAAATTATCCGTCGAGATGGAATACATCTACCGGAATAACCGCAACAGGGAGTTTATAACGGTTGACGGCAACCAATTCTCCCGGACGGTTAACGACGATACCTATAAATTCATATTGAATTTTAATTATAATATCAGTGATAACCTCGTGTTATCCTATAATATTGGCAGAAATTATGATGTTGTAAATGTAAATTCGGGTAACCTTATCTCTGGATTATCACTCAACTTCGGCTTTGGCGGCATCAAAAAAGATGACTTGCTAAAAGAAGCCATGAAACGGATTGGCGCGCAATAGAGTTTCCCAACAGCATGTTTGGATTGCAATTTGCCTAAGTCCTACGTGTTTTTAACAAAGAGTAAACTCCGAAAATAAATTATTTGACGCCATCCCGCAAGCTATCGGGACGCAAAAACACGCAAATTCATATATTTTAATCAGTAGTGACCGACTAAAATCCTTATAAGTGAAAGAGATTCATCACTTCACTTCGTTACGTTCTGAATGACAATTATTTAACATTTAATGAGAAGGAGGATTGGGGGTGGGAGGAAGCAGAGCTTCCTCCCACC
>JBBQBC010000173.1:0-8408 GCA_038317155.1 Bacteroidales bacterium | reverse complement strand
CATTTCTGACACGTCTTTTACCCATTGCTGCGGGAGGAACTGCAAGTGCCAGGTACTGTTATGCAGTGTGGATGAGGCATTTATTATTCATTACCCGCTTCAACGGGGGTAAAATACCCGCACAGGTTGCCGAAATTGGTCCGGGTGATTCAATTGGGGTTGGACTGGCAGCCTTGTTATCAGGTTCAGAAAGCTATTTCGCCCTCGAAGCCATTAAATATTGGGACAACGAGCGAAATCTGCGGATTTTTGATGAATTGATTGCCCTTTTCAAACAACGTGAAAAGATTCCGGGCAATGTTGAGTTCCCTCTGTTGAAACCGGTACTCGATGATCATTCTTTCCCGGCCTCGGTTATAACAGATCTGATATTATCAGAATCTTTGATTCCTGAACGTTTAGAAATGATCAGGAAGGAATTGATGAATCCTGACAATGCTGAAAATGAGTTTATTCAGTACAAGGTGCCCTGGCATGGCGAAGATGTAATTATTCCGCACTCGAGTGATTTTATTTTCTCACATGTGGTACTTCAACACATTGATGAGATTGAGGATGCATTTTCAAGCATGGATCACTGGCTGAAACCAGGTGGATATGTATCGCATATTATTGATTACAGGTCATTGGGCTTTACCAAAATATGGAACGGGCAGTGGACAATCCCGGACTGGGAGTGGAAAATCATGGTTGGTGGACGAATGTTCTCAATTAATAAAAAACCACACAGTTTTTATATTGATCTATTCAAAAGGAACAACATAGAATTACTTTATGTTGCAAAAGATACGCTTCCAAACCAACTTAAAAGAAATCAGCTTGCAGAGAAATACAGGAATATGTCTGATGATGACCTCAACACATCCGTTGGCTATTTCGTTGGACGCAAACCTGATTGAAAATAATATTTGAGTCCGTTGAAGATTTTTCACATTAATACTGCCCTTGTTACCGATGCCCCCGGCCGCATTGCTGAGGAAATTGGCAAGTTGCTGATTGCAAATGGGCATCAAAACTATATAGCGTTTGGCAGATACCCGCGCAAAATCGTTTCTGAAACGATTAAAATTGGTAATCAAGCCGACCAATTCAAGCATGTTCTGTTAACCCGCGTTTTTGATAAGCATGGTTTTGGATCGGCCCAGGCAACCAAAAAATTATTAAAACAAGTTGCTGAAATTGATCCGGACATCATTCATCTGCACAATTTACACGGGTATTATATCAACGTTGAAATACTATTTGATTATTTAAAAAAAACGGGCAAGCCTGTCGTTTGGACGCTGCACGATTGCTGGCCTTTTACCGGGCACTGCAGTCATTATGATTACATAGGATGCGATCGGTGGAAAACCGAATGCCACACGTGTCCCAATAAAAGAGCTTATCCATCAAGCTGGCTGATTGACAATTCAACTAAAAATTTTCATCGGAAAAATATAATTTTTTCTGGCCTGGATAAGATGATTCTTGTTGCTCCGTCAGAATGGCTTGCCAGGGATATGAAAGAGTCTTTCCTTAAAGGATACACAATCAGGGTCATGCCAAATGGCGTCAACCTGGAGATATTTAAGCCAGGGAGTGATACTGAACTGGTAAAAGAGAAATATGGCCTGAAAGCTAAAAAGGTAATATTGGGTGTCGCAAGTTTTTGGGGTAAACACAAAGGGCTGGCTGATTTTATCAAACTGAGTGGAATGATCTCAAAAGAAGAGGTAATTCTGCTGATAGGCCTGGATGAAAAGCAGAATAGGAACCTGCCCTCCAATATTATCGGTGTCTTAAGAACTGAAAATATTGAAGAATTAGTCTCTTTCTATAACACAGCGGATGTGTTTGTTAATCCGACATACGTGGATACTTTCCCAACTACTAATCTTGAAGCGCTTTCATGCGGTACACCGGTCATAACGTATAATACGGGTGGCAGTCCTGAAGCCATTGATGCTGACACAGGTATTGTTGTTGATAAAGGTGATATCTACGGGCTTAAAACAGCGGTTGACCTTGTTTTAAGAAATGGCAAATCGTTTTATTCAGAATCTTGTATCAGAAGATCCAACTCCTTGTTTAATAAGGAAGATCGGTATCGTGATTATTTGAATTTATATAAGGAACTTTTAATTAAGTACCCAAAAATAAAGTCATAAATTTGTTTGTGAGAATCCCAAGTATGAAAATCAGAATATATGTTTAAAGACAAAACTCTCTTAATCACTGGTGGCACCGGTTCATTTGGCAATGCGGTACTTGATCGTTTCCTGGATACTGAAATCAGAGAAATTCGCATTTTCAGCCGCGATGAAAAAAAACAAGACGATATGCGCCACCGACTCAATAGCCCCAAGGTAAAGTTTTACATTGGTGATGTGCGTGATAAACGCAGCCTGGACGGTGCTATGCTGGGCGTGGATTATATTTTTCATGCGGCAGCCCTTAAACAGGTGCCTTCCTGCGAGTTTTTTCCTATTCAGGCGGTAAAAACCAATGTTTTCGGTACCGAGAATATGCTTGATTCAGCCATTCAGCATGGGGTGAAAAACGTGGTGGTTCTCAGTACAGATAAGGCCGCTTACCCCATTAATGCCATGGGCATCAGCAAGGCTATGATGGAAAAGGTGGCTATAGCCAAGGCGCGTTCCCTGGGCGACCATCCTTCCACTACCATTTGCTGCACCCGATATGGTAATGTGATGGCTAGCCGCGGCTCGGTTATCCCGCTGTGGATAGATCAGATAAAGGCCGGTAAGGAAATCACCCTCACCGATACAAACATGACCCGCTTTATGATGACGCTCAACGATGCGGTGGATTTGGTGTTGTATGCTTTCCAACATGGAGAAAGCGGTGATTTGTTTGTGCAGAAAGCTCCTGCTGCAACACTTGGTGTGCTGGCCGAAGCCTTAAAATTATTATACAAAACAGATACGCAGGTCCGCATCATCGGCACCCGTCATGGTGAGAAATTGTATGAAACGCTGGTAACCCGCGAAGAGATGTCGAAAGCAAAAGATGCGGGAAACTATTTTAGGGTTCCGGCCGATAACCGCGACCTGAATTACGATAAGTACTTTGTGGAAGGCAAGGAAGAAATGGCAGAATTTGATGATTACCATTCACACAATACCAGAAGGCTGGATGTGGAGGGAATGAAGGAGTTGTTGATGAAGCTTGAGATGGTGAAGAAAGATTGTGGGATTTAGTTTTTAGCCGTCAGCCGTCAGCTTTCAGCCGTTAATATTTGGAAGTTGAAAAATGCTTAAATAATTCCTAACAAAAAAACATAAGATTATGCAAGATCTCAGAAACCTTCAGGTATGGCAAAAAAGTCATTCAATTACATTAAAGGGTTATAAATTAACCCGGAATTTTCCGAAAGAAGAAATTTTTGGGCTGACATCTCAACTTAGAAGGGCACTTTCATCAATACCTGCAAATCTGGCTGAAGGCACTGGTCGTGGAAGCGATAAAGATTTTACCCGTTTGTTCAAATAGCAATGGGATCAGCCTGTGAATCAGAATACCTTATCGTTCTCTGTAAAGAATTGGGCTGTTTTAATTCAAATGATGCGATTTTGCTAATGACTGAAATTGAAGAAATTAAGAAAATGCTTGCATCATTATTAAAAACCCTTCGCTAATATAGAGCTTTCAACAATAGCTGATAGCTGATAGCTGAAAAATGATAGCTGAAAAATGATAGCTGAAAAAAATGTTAAAAATAGGAATTACCGGTCAATCCGGTTTTATTGGTACACATTTGTACAATACCTTAGGGTTATATCCTAAGCGGTTTGAAAGAATTCATTTTCAGGATGATTACTTTCAGGACAACGAAAAACTAAAAACTTTTGTTCAATCCTGCGATGCCATCGTTCATCTGGCTGCCATGAATCGCCACAATGATCCGGAAGTTCTCTACAACACCAATATCGGGCTCGTTATACAACTGATTTCCGCCTGTGAAGTCACCAGATCAACCCCGCATATCCTTTTTTCGTCCAGCACCCAGGAAGAACGCGATAACCTTTACGGCAAATCAAAAAAAGAAGGGCGTGAGTTCCTGGAGAAATGGGCAGATAATAACAATGCTCAATTCACCGCCTTTATCATTCCCAATGTATTCGGACCTTTCGGACATCCTTATTACAATTCGGTGATTGCTACATTTTGCCACCAGCTAACCCACAACGAAATACCCAGGATTGAAATAGACGGAGAAATCAAACTTATTTATGTTGGTGAATTGGTGAACGAAATCATCGAACACATCGAGATGATTCTTGTTGATGGAGAAACCGGCAGATCTGATATCGTGCCTATCCCGCATACTTCAACCATCAAAGTGTCAGCTTTGCTTCAAAAACTAACAAGCTTTCAAGAAAATTATATTGAGAACGGAATGATTCCCGATCTGGACAATCTCTTTGATCGCAACCTTTTCAACACCTTCCTTTGCTACATTGACCATGAATCTTTCTTTCCATACCACATGAAACTCATTACCGATAGCAGGGGTAGCTTCGTTGAAACCATCAAACTAAAAAGTGGGGGACAGGTAAGCTTTTCAACTACTGTCCCCGGCATCACCCGCGGTAACCATTTCCATACCCGAAAAGCCGAACGTTTTGCTGTTATTAAAGGCAAAGCCAGGATTGAACTTCGTCGCGTAGGAACCGACAAAGTATTTACTTTCGATCTGGATGGCAACGAACCCGGTTTTGTTGATATGCCGATATGGTACACCCATAATATTACCAATACCGGATCGGAAGAACTTTATACTATTTTTTGGATAAATGAATGGTATGATCCTGATGACCCCGATACCTTTTTTGAAAAGGTATGATATAAGAATCGGAAGATCAAAAATTTATTTTCTTCGTAATGAATAAGAAAGCGATTTTGTATAAAAAAATCCGTATTGTCGGCGTTGGTGAGGATTATCTGATTGGCGCCAAAGGTTATCGGTTTTTTCGATATAATTTTGATAAGAAAAAATGGCAATATTTTGGAAAGATTTCAGACGGAAAATATGGCCTGATATCGCGTTTTAGAATGTTGAGCCGCTTGCTAAGGGTAGAAGTGCATTATTTTAAAATACTGAATAGCGGTCATTTAATCTGTGTTGCAAAAAATGGAATATTTTGGTTTAATGAGAAAACCGGGATTTTCGTGAAGTGCTTTAATATTACCCGTGGAACCCGCCCTTTAAATGTTTGTGAGGATAGTGAAGGGAATGTTTATTTTGGTGAATATTTCCATAATCCTGAACGCGAAAATGTGCACATTTACATGTCGAAAAATCAGGGTTTGAGCTGGGAAATTGCATTTACTTTCCCAGAGAAAAGCATCCGCCACATTCATGGTATTCATTTTGATAAATATACAAACTCAATTTGGATAACGACAGGAGACCTTGAGGGTGAATGTATCATTGGGAATACAATGGATAAATTCGAGACATTGGATTTTGTCTTCAGGGGTGGACAGGAGTATCGGGCATGTAACCTATTGTTTTATCAGGATAAAATCCTTTATGGGACCGACTCGGAAACTGCCGGGAATCAGATTAAAAGCATTAACAGGGAATTGCTCAAAATATCTGATCTGACTGATATTCAGGGCTCGGTAATCAACTCGGTTAAAATTGGAGAAAACGCTTTCTTTTCAACAACTGTAGAGCCATCTCAAGTTAATAAGGATCAGAATTCTTATATCTGGATGGTAGAGGAAAATAGCAAAGAACCTAAAATCATTGCCAAATTTAAGAAAGACCTTTGGGATCACAGGTATTTCCAGTTTGGGAATTGTCGTTTCCCCGATTATGTAAATGAGGATGGTAAAAATCTCTATTTCTCAGGCAGTGCTCTCGAAAAAATAGATGGCAATAGCATGGGTATGGAAATTAGTTCGATATGCATTGATTATTAATCTGAATTCGAAATGAAGAAACTTAAAGTTATAACCGTAGTCGGGACAAGGCCTGAAATCATCCGGCTATCGTGCGTTCTGAAAAAATTAGATGCCAGTGCGGCTATTGAGCATGTTTTAGTGCACACGGGCCAGAATTATGATTATGAATTGAATGAAGTATTTTTTAAAGATCTGGATTTAAGGAAGCCCGATTTCTTCCTGGAGGCTGCCGGTAAAAACGCGGCTGAAACAATAGGTCAGATACTTATTAAAATTGATCCGGTACTTGAAAGTGTTAATCCTGATGCATTTCTGGTTCTGGGGGATACCAACAGTTGCCTGTGTGCAATTCCTGCCAAAAAGAGGCATATACCCATTTTCCACATGGAGGCAGGCAACCGTTGTTTCGATCAGCGGGTACCTGAGGAAACAAACAGGAAGATAGTTGACCATATTAGCGATATAAACCTGACATATAGTGATATAGCACGTGAATATTTGCTTCGGGAGGGGTTAAGCCCGGACAGTGTCATCAAAACCGGCAGTCCGATGTTTGAAGTTTTGCACCATTATTTGCCAAAAATCAGGCAATCTGAGATCTTGCGCAATCTTGGTATTTCAAAGGATCAATATTTTGTTGTTTCTGCTCACAGAGAAGAGAATATTTCTTCAGATAAAAATTTTAGAAATCTGGTCACTATTTTGAACCAATTGGCAATAAGTTATGGCTTACCAGTGATTGTTACTACCCATCCCCGAACCCGCAACCGAATTGAAAAGGAAATGATTCAATTTGATCAGTTGGTAAAGTTGATGAAACCTTTTGGCCTTACAGATTACATCAATTTGCAAATGAACGCCAGGGGAGTAATTTCCGACAGTGGCACCATCAGTGAAGAGTCATCCATCCTGAATTTCAGGGCCTTGAATATCCGTGAGGCACATGAGCGTCCAGAGGCTATGGAAGAAGCGTCTGTGATGATGGTTGGACTGAACCCGGAACGGGTGATGCAAGGATTAATACAATTACAACAGCAGAAAACAGGAGAAGAACGTAATTTACGTCAGGTGGCCGATTACTCCATGCCCAATGTTTCTGATAAGGTAGTCAGGATTATTTTGAGTTATACGGATTACATTAAACGAACCGTTTGGAGTGAATGAGTTGCACGGTGTCGGACAGTGTTAAATTCAGTGACTCACAGTGTAAATTTATGAATAAACTAAAAAAAGTACTGTGCAACTCTGTGATTTACACAGTGCAACTCTGTGGTACAAAAAGAATCTATGAAACACTGTGAAATTGAAGTCGATAACAAAATGCTCAACGTAACCTCTAATTACGCAACAAATAAATAAACAAATTGAACATCATCTTCCTAACCCTTTCTCGTTTTACTAGCATTAATGATCGAGGTATCTACCCTGATCTAGTGCGTAAGTTTTGTAAGGAAGGTCATAAGGTTTATGTTGTTTCTCCGATGGAGCGCAAGTTTAAACAGAAAACGACTATAATTATTCAGGACAACCTGAACATACTGAAGATCAGGACACTTAATATTCAGAAAACCAGTAATATAGAAAAAGGTCTGGCATATCTTATGCTTGAGTATCAATTCATTCGGGGTATTAAGGATTATTTTCCTGATATTAGATTTGATCTCATTCTGTATTCAACCCCTCCGATTACTTTTTCAACTGTGGTAAAATATCTTAAAAAGAGAGATAATGCTAAATCTTATCTGCTGCTAAAGGATATTTTTCCACAGGCTGCAGTTGATTCCAACTTATTCAGCGACAAAGGTATAATGTACCGTTTTTTTCGAAAAAAGGAAAAACAACTTTACCAACTATCTGATAACATTGGTTGTATGTCGGAGGCCAATGTGAAGTATATTGCAAGCAATAATCCTGAAATCCCGTTGGAAAAACTTGAAGTAAACCCAAACAGTATCGAACCAGTTGAGTTTTTGGTTTCTAATGATGAGAATTCAGCATTCCGTATTAAGTACGGAATACCAGAGAATGCTCTGATTTTCATATATGGAGGAAACCTCGGTAAATCACAGGGTATTGAGTTTTACCTGGAAGTGATGAAGTTAAAAGCATCTGATGAAAGGGTTTTCTTTATTACGATTGGTTCTGGTTCTGAATTCGGATTAATTGCAGAATTCATCAGATTAAATGGGCTTAAGAACTCAATCCTTTTGAAAGAATTGTCAAAAGATGCTTATGACCAGCTTCTGTTGCATTGCGATGTAGGGCTTATTTTCCTGAGCAAAAAATTTACAATACCCAATTTTCCATCGCGTCTTCTTTCCTATATGGAGCGTAAAAAGCCTGTACTTGCAGCCACAGATATTGTAACAGATATAGGTGATATCATCAGCAACAATGAATTTGGTTATTGGGCATTACATGGTGACACTCAGACATTTCTTGAGAAAATTGAATTACTGGTTTCACAGAAATCAAGGCTTGAAGAAATTGGC
>JBBQBC010000172.1:0-8465 GCA_038317155.1 Bacteroidales bacterium | reverse complement strand
CATAGTAGTTCCTGTGGTAAACTCAAGTGTGTCTGTCTGCAGATCAATTTGGGTTCCAATAAAGGATAAACCGGTAATTGCTTTCGCCCGGCCGGTAGTCTGATTCTTTGTAAAGTAAATTCCCGTAAAAGGCTGCGTCATTGCTAAATTTTGGTTACCACTGCCATTCAATACGGTGTTGTCATTCTGCCAGGTACCATTATTGGATAGATTCCCCGAAATATTAATGGTAAAACTGTAAGTTCCATTCTGTATCACCCCATTATTGGTCAAATTGCCATCTACATTCAGGGTAAAGTAATTGTTGGGATGACTTTTCAAAGTGGCGTTATTGATCAAATTATTTTTGAAAATGTTATTACTTTGTACCAGGAGGGTACCAGTTAGCACTGTTTGAGGAGCATCAATTGTTAGGAAATTAACATACGCATTGTTACCTGCCGTAAGCTGAAAGGCCGGCAGGGCTGATTTAAAAATTACACCACTTGTCAGGTATCCCCCGTCCATGGTAAGCGTAGTTCCGGTAGTAAACTCAAGCGTATCCAAACCTAAATTGATGGCAGTACCTACAAAATTTAGATTAGTCGTCGCCTTAATTCTTCCAATGCCTGTAGTTCTCACAAAACTAGATACTTGCAGGGGCTGGGTAGCGGCCATCTGCTGATTCGATGTCCCTGTAAAATTGAGCGAAATATTTGTCATGGCGCCACTATTGCTAAAATTCCCATTAACATTAATGGTTAAGCCATAAGCAGCGTTTTGTATAGTACCCAGATTAGTGAGGCTACCATTTACAACCAAGGTATAATAATTAGTGGAACTGTTTTGCAGCACTTTTCCACTTTGAATGGTAATGTTGTTGCATTGGCTGCCAGCAGTTACACTTACGGTCGATGCAATAGTAACATTATCACCCGCACCTGGAATGCTACCACCTACCCAGGTGGCTGAGACATTCCATAATCCGCCAGCCGGTGCGGAAACTATCTGAGATTCACCAATCAGTGGGGCTAATAATACAAAAAATAAACCCAATATCAGGTTTATTGGAGCAATTGCGAAATGATTTTTCATATTTGAAGTTTTAAAATTGTTAAGTTACTCGTCGATTTTTATGCTGCAATTCTGCCAAAATGTAGCAGGAATTTGAAAATTATTTAAAAAAGTTTACTTCAAAGTCCAAATGGAAACAGTCAATTTTTAACCCCGGCTTCTTTCTTTTCGATGGTCTGTTTATGAAAGAATAGTAATTTACCATTCAGCAAAATGAAGGCAATGAATGTGCTATCGTCTTTCACAATAATTAACAAGTGTTATTCATATTGGATTATTCTATTCTTCAGAATAAAAATCCTTTGAACTATTCCTTGTCAGATCTTCGTAAATAATTGTTAATAAACACTGTAAAGGTGGTCTAATGCAAAAAGCGATCAAAGAAATCAGATCAGTTACAGGTTTTAAAAGCAGGTGTAAAATAGCTTGATATGCAGTTTTGAGAAGTTTTCAAATCGATGCATACCATTGGTTCACGAGTTGATGAATGTAAAGATACAATTGGACTAAAGGCTATACAAATAAAATAAGTACTGATTTATAAATCCAAACCAATTATTCCGATTTATGATTTCAAACCACTAATGTGTGGTTAAAAAAGAGGACCTACTCACAGTCATACTAATCCTTTACGCATTGGGCGGAACAGCATGAACCTAAAACTGCCCGACTGTGTCAGGCAGGCAGGTTACAAAAAATGAGCAAAATAGCCTGGGGCTCTTTCGTAATTTTTACGATAAATCAGAACAGGCCATACTTTAGTGGCTAAATTAAGATCAGGCGCATATCGTCAGAAATTGCCTAATAGCAACTTTATCAATTATTTAACATCGCCTTTACAATTTTCCCCAGACAGCAGTGATAAAAAAAACAGCTGTTCAAATCAACAATCCATTACTCATCTTACCGCTCTCCCAGGGTAATTGAAATCATTTTTTCCTTTCCTTCCCGCAGCACTTTCAGTTCAACTGTATCGCCGGGGTGATGCACTTTTAGCGTATTGGAATATTCCTTCAAATCTGCCAGTTTGCTGCCATTAAGTGCTGTAATAATATCGCCAGCCTGCAATCCGGCTTTTTCTCCGGCTGAGCCTTCAATTACCGATGCAATTTTAACCCCTTCACCCGTAAAGGCAAAGTCAGGAATAGAACCGGTGGATGCCTGTCGCTGTGTTTTTGGTTTTTCCACAGTGGCATTGCCATTATCTGAAATCCTGCCCGTAAAAGTTAAAGGTGTATCCCGGTCAGCCAGATATTCAACTACCTCTTTAGCAACAGTAGCCACTTTTACCAGACCTTTACCATCAATCTTGTCAAAAGTGTCCGTGGGTCGGTGATAATTTTCCGTTGCGCCGGTAAACAATTGCACGGCAGGTATGCCTTTCTCAATAAAAGCAACCTGATCGCTGGCATCTAATTCCTGCTGAATTACCTCGCTTTTGATGCCGGTGGTATAATCTGTTCCCATGAAAACAAATTTCCATTCTTTCGCTGAATTCCCATTGAGTATTAAAAGTTTTTTGTCGAATAACGAACCGTCGGTATCCAGGTTAATATTAGCCACAATATCTCCCGGGAAATATTTTTTTGCCTGGCTCACAAAATACCGTGAACCAACCAATCCGGCCTCTTCTCCCGTAAAGGCCACAAAAATTATAGTACGTTTGGGTTTAGCGCTGGCTGCCATTGCCCTGGCCAGCTCCAGCATAATGGAAACCCCACTGGCATTGTCGTCAGCGCCATAATGGATCCTTCCTTCGTCTCCTTTATGCACATCAGGCCAGCCATATCCCAAATGATCATAGTGGGCTGAAAGCACCACAGGGGAGTTCTTAAGTTTCTCATCCGTTCCCGGGATAATTCCGATTATGTTTTTCATCTGCATTTCTCCCTTACCGGGAAAGACTTGTGAAAATGTCTGGAAATAGGAGTTGTTGGCAAATGGCTCCAACCCATAAGCTTTAAATTTTTCTGAAATATAATTGGCGGCAGAATCCAGCTCGACCGTTCCCAAACCGCGACCTTTCAATTTCTCCGAAGCCAGGTATTTCACATGGCCCATCATGCGTTGTTCTGAAAATACGGGGGCCAGGGAGGCCAATGGCTCTCTTTTTTCAGACACGGATACGTTCCGGGCATTGTTATCAAACAGCTTTACCAAAGGTGAACCAGAAACCGGCCATTCGCCTTTGGCAACGTTTGTGGGTTCATCGCCTTCAAAACCCAGGTAACTGTATTTGCCATAATGAGGCAGCTTTCTGATCAGCCCTTCGAGGGCATTTTTGTTGTCAATGGCAATAAACGCCATGTTAAGGCTACTGTTTTCAGGATTGAACAAGGTGAAAACGAAGCTGTGATTTTCCTTAGCAGTAGCCTGGCTTTCAAAAACAACAGAATCGCCTGTAATTGAGGAGTTATAAGCGGAAATGGCCGTGTTGATCTTATTCGCAAACTTATTCTCGAAGCCAATGATCCAGGCTGTTTTATCTGTCGGCAAATCAGTTACCTGATTGTCGAAAACAACTTCAAAATGATCAACGTCAACGGCTTTCCACTGATCGAAGAAATCACTATACATTTTCTGTTTATTTTTCTCCGCTTTCGAGGGCAGGATAACAAGATTCTCTTTGCTAGCCAAAACTTTTGACCAGGTTGGTGGCACTTCCATCGGGTCCATAATCCTGAATACATCATATTGAGGATCAACCTGTAACTTCAGTGGCTCTGCATTCAGCATTAAGTTGAATTCCTGCAGCTTGTCTTTCATATTGACTACAAAAGTCTGAAGGCCGGCCCCGGTAGCAATTGCTACAGGAATAGCCACATCAAATGGTTCAGCTTTTTGTTTCTGCTCCAGGGTAAGTGACAACTGGAACTGATCGTTGTTTTTGGATGTTTTAACAGCTTTGATGGCAATTTCAGGTGCCCCTGTCCGCGTAAGCCATTGCGTAAAAAAAGGCTTCAGGTCAGTTTGTGTAACTTCTTCAAATGATTGTTGTATATCCGCAAAAGAAGCAACTTTAAACCTGAAGTTATTATAAAACAGCGTAAAAGCTTTTTTAAAATCCTCATCTCCCACTTTACGCCTGAGCATGTGCCACATCATCAGTGACTTGCCATAGCCAATGGCTTCGCTGGCGGCGTCGTGGCGCGAAAGGAAGCGGTTGAGTGGAAAATCGTTGCTTTGATCCACCACATTGGTGAATTTTTGCAGGGTAGAGCGCCGGTATTCCTCTCCCTGGCCCCGCTGCTCACTGATCAGATGATCGGCTCCGTAAGCGGTAATTCCTTCGCACCAGTTGCCTTTTTCGAAATCAACATACACGCTGTTTCCCCACCAATTGTGCAGCAACTCATGTGGGTAAGATGAGTGCAAAATAAATGGGAAGCGGATTATCTTTTCGCCCAGCAGGGTAAAGGAAGGCATGCCGTAGCCGGTTTCCCAGAAATTCTCTACCAGTGCAAATTTTGTGTAAGGATAAGGCCCGATTAGCTTTTGGTACATGTCCATATATTGCTCGGTAACTTCAAGGTACTTATTGGCAAGTGCCTCATCGGGAGTGCGCAAAAAAGCCATCGCGTCAATGCCATTGTTCATTTTAAATGAATACTCATTAAAACGGGCGGCAATCAGAAAAACTTCTTCCTGGGGCACATCACATTTCCAGGAATCATGATGTCTTCCGGAAGAATAGGCTTCATAGGTTCTTTCTCCCTGCGAAACAGACCTCCAACCTTCAGGCAAAGAGGTATTCAACTGAAAAGAAACAGGCTTTTCATCCATGTCAGGCACCCAATGCGTTGAACCTGCTAGATATATACCTGAGTCGCTTATAATACCGGAAGTTTCGCTAAAACCCCGGGCATAGTCTTCGCCACTTTGTGCAAACGAAATATTTATTTTGCCTTCATATTGAACGGTAAAGTAAGTCGATCCTTTGTCCAGTTTCAACTTCCATTTGTTGAGTTTTACTACGCTGCTGGTTTCTCCCGCTTTGTCTCTGTCCATACCAACATCATTGGCATTCACGATCCCGGCAAGTTTTTCGGCCTTTACATTTTTCGAGAAAGATGTAACATTAAGTGCTGCATTGAGCCCAATTTCCAATTCTCCCACACCATAGGTAAAAATGGAATCAGTAACAATAATATGAGCGTCAGTAGGCTCGATTTGAACATTTAAAATATGATGTGGTGCCTTTGTTTGCGAGAAGCCAAAGAGTGACAGCGATAAAAGCAAATTTAAAATCAGGGTTCTTTTCATTGTTGAAGTTTTTATTCTCATAGATAATTTGCAAAAGTAGGATTTACTGACAAGATGCGTAAGAATTTAATGAGTAGGATTAAGTTCTAGCTGTAAAAATGTAAAATGAAATGAAAAAGAGAGAAATTCCCGGGCCTGGTCTTTTGGGAAAATGCTAACTTTGACTCTTTATTGAAATAGAACAAATAAGCTAAGCAAATGAAAGATTTCAAATGGGTACAGGGTTTCTTCGGCTTCCTGGGGTTTCTTGGGCTTGGTCCAATATTGAGGGGTGATTGGTTAGAATCCTTATGGCTTTTATGGTTTCTGTGGTTTGTTTATTTCATTCCAAGGAAAAAGAAAGTAGAATAACATAGTGAAAAGGCCTAGGCTGAAAGGTGGATTGTGGAATACCTTCGATAGGGCTGTGGAATATTGGAATAATGGAATGATGGGACTGTCTTGAATCTTGTGAGATTCTTTTAATAGGCCTTTTGGAGGATTTTCGTGTCGTATTAAGAAATTAATCAACCATGTGAAACGCATGAAATTTTTTATAAATTATTGATTATTATATAATATGCCTGATTTTGAAAAGGTATTTGACAAGCTTATTTATTTAGGGTCTGCTGAAAAACTCAAAAAAGACGACACCCTTTTACGTTACGGTGCTCTGCACCTTAAAATCCTCTCAGTCTGCGATTTACTACCAACGTTTCGCCACTCTGTGGCTTTGACTGATAAAAAGCGGTGTAATTCACAAACCAGATGCACGGGTTTTTGATGTTATTGCCCTGTTTCCATGCACCTGATTCTCCTTTTCACCATGTAGTAGTTTTATTTTAAAGTATATAGATATTTTTCAGCAGGCCCTATGTATGCTTATTTCTAAGAATACCTATGATAATATTTCAGTAGTGACCGAATAAGTTTAAGAGATTACCTTCGGTGAGCTCCCTTTGGTCGGTTCATCGCTTCGCCTGTCTGCCTGACGGCAATCAGGCAGGCTACCAATGACAACTTTACGCAATATTCAGTATATTAACTAGTTGCAAATTTAACTCTTTAGCTAACCTTTCTGCATTCATTTTGCAAATGCCCGCCCTTCATAAATTATCTGCCAAAGTTAATAGATACTATATAGTCATTCCCACTTTAGGTCCTTTTGAACAGTTGTGGAATTCATCTCACCCAGGAACCTAACGCCGCTTTTTGGGCTAAAGCCCCGGTTATTGTACGTTTTTATTACCCCCGGCTGAAGCCGGGGGTAATTGATACGATTCTTTTAATATCGTTCAAAGTGATAGGACACTGAACCGTTATTTTTCTTTACCAAATCAATTCTATTTCTCAGGGCTTTAGCCCGGTGCAGAATGTCAATTTATGCACTATCCCCTGGCTTTAGCCGAAAATGCACGTCTGACATTCCCGATTTATCAGGCACATGAATATCAAATATACTGATGCGTTTTCCCAACATGAGACTTCATTCATTTTGTGGTTTTGTCATCTCCACTTTGAGGCCCTTCTCCCGGAGCTATTATCTCTGAATATCAGTATTTTACGCTATTTATAGAGGATTGGTGGTGGGAGGAAGCCGGATTTCCCCCCCCCAATCCTCTCCATCATTAAATGTAAGCTCCTGTCATTCAGAACGAAACATAGTGAAGTGATGAATCTCTTTCATTGGAGAGAATTTTAATCGGTCACTACCGATAATATTTATTTTTATTGTAATCTTTCTCAAACTTATCCGTCTGATTTATTGTTAATGGTGTGATATTATTCATACAAGATGCACCATTAAGCTGTATCAAAACAAATTACTGGCCTGTCTGTTGTCAGTCAGACTTTTCACTAAAGTTCTTAACCCAACCCAATCCAATATGAAAACCATTAGAATGATGCTTATTACACTTCTACTACCATTGGCCGGATTCCAGGTAATGGCGCAGCCTAGTCTCAGTCAGTTACCGCCACTGGTTGACCGCGAACTTTTTTTCGATAATCCTGAAATTGCAGGCAGCCAGTTATCGCCCGATGGTTCATTTATCTCGTTTATCAAACCATACAATGGAGTGATGAATGTGTGGGTGAAAAAACTGGAAGAGCCTTTCAGCGCTGCAAAGCCGGTAACTGCCGATGTTGCCCGCCCGATCCGCTCTTATTTCTGGTCGAGAGATGGCAAATTCATTCTCTATGTTCAGGACAAGGGTGGAGATGAAAACTTCAATATTTATGCGGTGAATCCGGCCGAAAAAGTAGCTGACGGAGCGGAAGTTCCTGTAAACCGTGATCTTACCAATCTCAGTGGAGTCAGGGTAATAATCTATTCGGTGCCGAAATCCGATCCGGACGCAATCTACATCGGACTGAACGACGTTGATCCGGCCTGGCACAATCTTTATAAAATGAAACTATCTACCGGTGAACGTACCCTGATCCGGAAAAACTCAGCCGAAGACCGGATTACCGGTTGGATTTTTGACTGGGATGATAATCTTCGCATGGCCAGCCGCTCAAATCCGGACGGCAGTAATGATATCTTAAGGGTTGATAAAGAAGGTTTTACCTCAATTTATTCTACCGACGTTTTTGAGGAGGCTAACCCGATTGCCTTTCAGAAGGACAACAAAAAGTTCTATATGGCAACCAACAAAGGCGATAAACGCAACTTTTCACAATTGGTGTTGTTCGATCCTGAAACCCTGAAAGAGGAATTTGTTGAATCAGACCCGATGAACAGGGTTGACTTCGGCGATGCTGCGATTTCAGAGGTAAGCAGGGAAATAATCTTTACTTCATACCAGGATGAGAAAGAACGTTTTTATTTTAAAGATAAGTCATACGAGGCCGACTACAATCTGATTAAAAAAGAGCTTCCGGGTGTTGAGTTCTATTTTTCAAGGCCGACTGCCGATGAGCGTTTCTGGATTATTGGTGCTAACAGCGATGTTGACCCCGGCACTACTTACCTGTATGATCGTAAAAACAAGAAACTCACTTTCCAGTATCGTCCAAGACCCAATATTCCAATACAGGATATGGCGCCAATGAAGGCTATCTACTACCCTTCGAACGATGGTTTGGAAATCCCCGCCTACCTCACCTTACCCAAAGGCCTTGAAGCTAAGAATCTCCCGTTGGTGGTAATGCCTCATGGAGGGCCC
>JBBQBC010000171.1:0-8493 GCA_038317155.1 Bacteroidales bacterium | reverse complement strand
GATAATGCAGCCGCAGCCCGTTACATCGAGGCCAGGCTCAGTAAATTTGCTCTGGAGGTACTTTTTAATCCCAAAACAACCCGCTGGAAATTATCTTACGACGGCAGAAACCGCGAACCGGTCACCCTGCCGGCAAAATTTCCGCTTTTACTTGCTCAGGGCGTTGAAGGCATAGCCGTTGGTCTTGCTTCAAAGATACTGCCCCATAACTTCAATGAGCTGATTGATGCTTCCATCAAAATTCTTCAGGAAAAGGAATTTGACCTCCTCCCCGACTTCCCGACCGGAGGTCTGGCAGATTGTTCCAAATACAACGATGGACTGCGCGGCGGTAAAGTAAGGCTCAGGGCACGGATCAATCAGGTAGATAAAAAAGTACTGGTTATCTCCGAAATCCCTTTCGGCACCACAACCGGAAGCCTGATTGACAGCATCGTTTCGGCCAGCGATAAAGGAAAAATTAAGCTCAGGAAGATTGACGACAATACTGCCGCTACAGTTGAGATTGTAATTCATCTGCAGCCGGGTGTGTCGCCAGATACCACCATTGACGCCCTTTATGCTTTCACCGATTGCGAAATCTCCCTTTCGCCCAACAATTGCGTCATCATGGAAGGTAAGCCAAGGTTCATTGGGGTAAAGGAAATCCTGCGTGAATCGACCCGTTATACCGTGGATCTTTTAAGGGCTGAACTGAACATCAGGCATCAGGAGCTGCTGGAAAACCTGCTGTATGCTTCACTCGAAAAAATATTTATTGAAAATCGCATTTACCGCAACATAGAGGAATGCGGAAGCTGGGAAGAAGTCATTACGACCATCGATCAAAGCCTTGAGCCCTATAAGCCCCAATTTTATCGCCCAATCGTCACCGACGACATTTTAAGGCTTACCGAGATTAAAATCAAGCGGATTTCGAAGTTTAACACCTTTAAAGCTGATGAATATATCAGAAACCAAAGCGATGAGAAAGCCCAGGTTGAACATTACCTCGCCAATCTGACCGAATATGCCATTGAGTATTTCCGCAACATAAAGCGTAAATACGGAAAAGGCCGTGACAGGCGAACCGAACTGAGAAGTTTTGATACTATTGAGGCTGTGACGGTTGCCGCCGCAAACCAAAAACTATATGTAAACAGGGTTGAGGGTTTTGCAGGCACCAGCCTCAAAAAGGATGAGTTTGTCTGCGATTGTTCCGACATTGACGATCTGATCGTTTTCAGGGAAGACGGCACCATGATCGTAACAAAAGTTGCTGAAAAAATATTCGTAGGTGAACAGGTTATTCACATTGACATCTTCCGCAAAAATGACGAAAGGACTATTTACAACCTGGTTTATCAGGATGGAAAAAACGGGGGTGTATATGTAAAACGTTTTGCTGTTATTGGCGTTACACGCGACAAAGAATACAACCTGACCAGGGGAACCAAAGACTCTAAAGTATTGTACTTTACAGCCAATCCCAATGGCGAGGCAGAAATCATCAAGGTAATTCTAAAACCCCGCCCTAAACTCAAAAAGCCGGTTTTTGACTTCAATTTTGGCGAACTGGCCATAAAAGGGCGCAATTCGCAGGGAAACACCCTGACTAAATATGCTGTCAAAAAAATCAGTCAGGCTGAAGCAGGCGTATCCACTCTTGGTGCCCGCGATATTTGGTTCGACGACTCCATCAGACGACTGAATACTGATGGCAGGGGACGGTTTCTGGGTGCCTTTTCAGGGGATGACAAAATTCTAACCATCATGCAATCGGGGCATTACAGGCTTTTTAATTTCGATATCTCCAACCATTTTGATGAAGACATGCTGATTATCGAAAAATTTGATGAGAAAAAGCCGGTATGTGTTGTTTATTATCATGCTGAAAAAGAGTTTTACTACCTCAAGCGTTTTCAGGTGGAGGTTACCGATAAAAAAACCGACTTTATCGGCGAAGAACCCAATTCAAAACTTATTCAGCTATCCACTGAATGGTTGCCCAGGTTCCAGATTGTATTTGATGAAAAGATAAACAACCGCGCTATTGACGATGAAGAAGTGGTTGCATCCGTGTTTATTGATGTAAAAAGTCACAAGGCTAAAGGCAAAAGGATAACTACCCTGGCAGTTAAAAAAATCAAACAACTTGATCCCCTGCCATACGAACCTGAAGAGGATGAAGTTGAACATGAACCGGAAGTTGATGAATTACCTGAAACTTTACCGGAAAAACCTGTAGAACTTCCATCGCACGAACACAAGCCACCGATTGATGATGATGCAGTGCAAATGACCCTGGAATTTTAAACACGATGTCTGTTGATCGCGAAAGGCACAGCAACTCATAGCTTTGGTTTTAAATAGTATATGATTAAGATTTTCTCTTGGTCAATTATATAATTATCAAATGTTTATGAATCAAATCGGAACATTGTAAATAACAACTAAAAAATAAGCCAAGCGAATGAAAGATGAAAAGATTCTGGATGTAACGAAAGATGTAAAATGGATTGGTGTGTTGGACTACGATATTGTAACTTTCGATGTCGTTATGGAAACCCGGTACGGCACAACCTATAATTCCTATTTTATTGAAGCGGAGAAAAGAGCAGTAATTGAAACCTCCAAAGATAAGTTCAGCGAAACCTATCTCAACAAAATAAAGGCTGTCTGCGATCCGGCAACCATCGAATATATAATTCTCAATCATACCGAACCTGATCACTCGGGAAGTCTGGACGATCTTTTACAGATTGCCCCAAATGCAACTGTGGTAGGCAGCGGCAATGCCATCAGGTACCTGAAAGATATGCTGGGCCACGAATTCAAACATCTTCAGGTAAAAGATGGTGACACCCTTTCACTGGGCAATAAAACACTTCAGTTCATCGGGGCTCCCAACCTTCACTGGCCGGATACCATGTACACTTACCTTCAGGAGGATCGTCTGCTTTTCACCTGCGATTCATTTGGAGCGCATTATTGTAACGAATTGATGTTTGATGACCTCGTAGGAAACTACGATGAAGCATTCAACTATTATTTTGATGTAATCCTGAGGCCATACAGCAAATTTATTCTGAAAGCGATTGAAAAAATAAGGCTATTGGCAATTGATCAGATTTGCACCGGACACGGCCCCATTTTAAGATCCAGCTGGAAGCAAAGGGTAGATCAATCTGAAGCAATGGCTTTGGAAGCCATGAAACTGCCTGAGAAACTCAGGGTATTTATTCCCTATGTATCAGCCTATCACAACACAACTGCACTGGCAGAAGCTATTGCGGAAGGCATAAGGAGTGCCGGGAAAATTGATGTTTATATGATGGATATTGAGACTTTAGCACTTAACATAATTGATGACCAACTATCAAGGGCATCAGGCATTATTGTTGGATCTCCCGTTATAAATCAGAATATTCTGCTGCAGATTTACCAGGTTTTTGCATTAATAAACCCCTTGCGTGATAAGGGTAAACTTGCCGGAGCCTTTGGTTCTTATGGATGGAGTGGGGAAGGATTGAAAATAATAGAATCGAATCTGACAAACCTGAAATTGAAACTGGCCGGCGAAAGCTTATTTATCAGGTTTACACCACATGCCCTGGAATTGGAAAAAGCTAAAGCCTATGGCCTCAACTTTGGCCAAATGCTGATCGCTCAGAAACAGGTTATTGAAACCGATTGCTCCGGTAATTAAATTTATACTCACCAATGTTGCGAAAACTTCTTGTATCATTTTTATTGATTGCAATCTTACTGCAACTGTTTTCATGTAACCCTGAACGACAGTTGGCCAAAGATTTTATCAAGAAGAGGGAACCGGCGTCCATCCTGCTTTTGCCCCCGAAATTCAGCTATAAATACAATTTTAAGATTCCGGATATTGACAATTTTGACAGTATTTCAAAACCGGTCCAGGATTCGCTGCTTTTTTACAATAGCAAGCTTTTGCAATATATTGACGACTCCTTGTTTATCGCCAGCTATATAAGGGGCCTCTCTTCCGGACTGAAATCGTATGGTTTCAATGTATTTACAACCGGAACTGCCGGGAGTTTTGTAAACAGGGGATCCGATGGTTTAATCGTGGATGTCGCCCAGTTGGTGCTTGAGGAATTTTTCGACTCAATCAGCGACAATGCAAGTTTTGGTGACGAAGAACAATATAACTACGAATTGTATATCACTGCCTTAAATATTAACAGTTGGCTCGAAATTTCACGGGTTAACCATCAGGACTCAGTGTTGGTATTATATGCTTCGAATACCATGACCGACCGTTTTGATGGCGGATTCCGCTATTTCCCTTTTTCAGGTGATGTAAAATATGAATATACCATTGACAGTCTGAAAGTTGACGATATATACCCTTCTGCTATTTCTACGGCCAATCTATATGCAGGTATGTTGTTTGATTACCTGATGAATGATTATATCAAAAAGAAAATGCCACCGGGATATGAACCTATAAAATATTATACCTGGGATCGGTTTTCTGGTTCCATCAAAAAAAGTAAAGGACAGCGATTTACGCGTTTGAACTAACAGCCTTCCATCTGTTTTTTTATCAACTATTTTGCAACTATACAGGGCCTGCTGAAAAATATCTATATACTTCGAAATAAAACTACTACATGGTGAAAAAGAGAATCAGGTGCATGGAAATAGGGTAATAACATCAAAAAACCGTGCATCTGGTTTGTGAATTACACTACTTTTTATCATTCAGAGCCACAGAGTGGCGAAATGTTGGTAGTAAATTGCAGAATAAGAGGATTTTAAGGTGCAGAGCACCGTAACGTAAAAGAATGTCGTCTTTTTTGAGTTTTTCAGCAGGCCCTATGTAGCTGATCTTGAATAGGGAGACATCGCCAGGTTGGCAAAATCACCGGATAGAAACCGGTAATAACCGGCTATCGCAATCATGGCTGCATTATCGGTACTATAGCTGAATTCGGGAATAAATGTTTCAATCTCCCCTGATTTATCAAGATCCGTCATTTTTTTACGCAAAGCAGAGTTGGCAGAAACCCCTCCTGCTATCGCAACTTGTCTTATTCCGGTCTGGTTTACAGCCAGCATAAGCTTTTCAGTTAAAGTGGTTACAATTGCATGTTGAATAGAGGCGCAGAGATCAGCCTTGTTATTTTCAATGAATCCGGCATCTTCTTTCAACCGATCCCTTACAAAATAGAGGAATGAGGTTTTAAGCCCGCTGAAACTATAGTTGAGCCCAGGAATAACCGGTTTGGCAAATTTAAAAGCAAGTGGATTGCCCTCTTTCCCTAATTTATCAACCAACGGTCCACCAGGATAAGGGAGGCCTAAAATCTTTGCGGCTTTGTCAAATGCCTCACCGGCCGCATCGTCGATGGTTCGCCCAATTACCTGCATTTGAAAATAATCGGTGACCTTTACAATTTGTGTATGCCCGCCGGAAACTGTAAGGCAAAGGAACGGAAACCCGGGGAAATGCTTTGTACCTTCCTCATTCTGAATAAAATGAGCCAGGATATGCGCCTGCATGTGATCCACTTCGATGAGCGGGATTTCCATTGCATACGAGAATGCCTTTGCAAAAGAAGTTCCGACAAGCAGCGACCCCAATAAGCCAGGACCGCGGGTAAAAGCAACAGCCTGAAGATCAGTTTTACGGATGCCGGCCTGTTTAATGGCTTCATGAACAACAGGGATAATATTCTGCTGATGGGCTCTGGAAGCCAGTTCAGGCACTACCCCACCAAACGATGAATGCACGTCCTGATTGGCAATTATGTTTGAAAGAATTACATTATCCCTGATCACTGCAGCAGAGGTATCGTCGCACGAAGATTCTATTCCAAGAATATATAACGGCATGATTTTTAACTATAAAAAACCCGAAAAACAAAAGTTGTACTTAATTTCAGCAGCATGTAAGGCTTAAACTGATTTTTCGCAACTTTGTAAGTAATTGTAACTTTAACCCAGGTCAGCTTTAAGCTGCCTTATATTGCTGCAAAGTTATCAAAAAGATAGTTCAAATATCCGGCCTCATTATAGTCACCTTTCTGATATTCCTTGTCAGTATTTATGGGATATTCCGGACATCAAAGGTGCAAACCTGGCTTGCCTCGAAAGCTGCAGATTATATTTCGGGAGAGTTAGGCACCCGCGTGCACATTGGCGGGCTCGACATTTCATGGTTTATGGATGTTGTGCTTGTGGATTTTATAATTTCCGATAAATCAGGGAGAGATCTTATTAATGCAAAACGACTTAAAATTGACGTGGGGAAACTGAACAGCAGGGATAAATTTATCGGAATTTATGTTATGAGCCTTAAAGAAGCAAAGATAAACCTTGTGCTGAATGCTTCTGACAGTCTGATGAATTATTCATTTCTGGTTGATTATTTTTCAGGCACTCCTTCTGCCACTTCAAAACCTGATTCAAAACCCTGGAAAATAGGGTTGTCAGGAATCGGACTTCAGGATTGTACATTTAATTACAACAATGAGTTGAAGTCTTTTTCTGAGCGAGGCATCGACTATGACCATCTGGGGATCAATAACCTGAATCTCGATCTGAGGCGCTTAAAAATGGAAGGCGATAGCATATCTGCCCGAATTAACTCCTTATCATTACACGAAAAATCAGGTTTTATCATCAATGAATTAACTGCGGAATTTACAACCAAACCTCAAAAATTAACTGCTAAAAACCTGAGTATAAAAACTCCGGACAGTGACATCAGGCTTGATCTTACCTTTATGCACAATGGTTATGGAGCATACAACCACTTTATTGACAGCGTGAATATGACCGGTGATTTCAGTGAATCTACCCTTAACCTGAAAGATATTAGCTACTTTGCTCCGGAATTGACAGGAATGAATAATGAGATCACGCTCAAGGGCAATTTAAAAGGCACGGTTTCTTCATTAAAAGCAAGGGAATTCAGTTTTGGCTTTGGTAAACACACGAAGTTTGAAGGCAATATTAATATGGACGGGCTTCCCGACATCGAAGAAACCTTTATCCATCTCAAAGTCAGGAGTCTTGTTACTGATTATGCTGACCTCAGAGGAATCAGATTGCCGGGTAATGATAGTCTGAACATTCCTCCAGATATTAAAAAGCTCGGATTAGTAAAAGTAAACGGTTATTTCACAGGGTTTTATAACGATTTCGTATCAGCTGCCACTTTTAGCACTTCAATAGGAACGATTGTTACCGACCTGAGTTTGAAAATGGGCAAGCAAAAAACAATTGATTACAGCGGTCACCTCAACCTGGTGGGGTGGGATTTGGGCAAGACTTTTCCCGATGCGGGCCAGTTTGGGAAAATTGACTTTACATCAGCCATTGCAGGCCGGATTGAAGACTATAAAGAGTTTGATGTTGACATGGATGCCATTGTTCAAAAAATTGACCTATATGGCAACGAATTCCAAAATATCAAGATAAATGGGAAGCTAAAAAACAGGGAGTTTAATGGCGAACTAACCCTGCGCGACAAACTCATAGACCTTGACTTCAGGGGACTTGTCGATTTTACCGATAGTTTGCCAAGAATTAACTTTACCGCAATTTTAAAAAATGCCTATCTTAGTAAACTTAACATCTGGGAACGTGATTCAAGCTCCTGCCTGAGTACCCGCATGGATTTAAACTTTACCGGAACCAATATCGACAATCTGCTGGGATCCATCAGGTTCGACAGTACAGTTTACCTGGAAAAGAATAAGAGATACTTGTTAAACGAACTGGTTTTACTTACCAGTATCAACCAGTCAGGTAATAAATCGCTGAACCTGAATTCCGATTTTATAGATGCTGATTTTAACGGAAAAATAACGTTTGCCGACTTTTACTACTCACTGACCAATATCATAAGCACTTACATACCCTCTTTGCAACTAACAACCACAAAAGATCGGAAAATTGAAAAGGAACAGTTATTTGAATATACCATCAATATTAAAAATGTTGATCCATTGACTGAACTTTTCTTACCCGATTTTGAACTAAGGAGTGAGGCCAACCTTTTCGGTAGCTACAATTCAACCACTGAAACCATTCTGATAAACGGGCAGACCGGTCAATTCGACTACAATGGCATTCATTTCAAAGACTGGTATATCCGCGGTCAGAATTTGGGCAGGTCGCTTCAGGTAGTTACCGGCACTTCATCCATTGTGTGGAAAGAACCTGACCTGAATGACCCGCGAAGATTAGGTATCGACAACTTCGCCATCAATACCTTTATGCAGGGCGATAGCATCCGGTATACCTTTAACTGGAAAAATAATGACTCTCTTACCCAAAATAAAGGAGACATTGAAGGTACCATGCTTTTTGCAGGATCACCCCAGATAAATATTTCACTGGATACCGTTAATCTGATAATTAACAACGCCGAATGGTATTTAACCCAGGAAGGGGATGTAATCCTTGACACCACTATGGCGCCGCGCGGAGCCTTTTTCTTCGAGGTCTGGAAGCAGTGCCTTCGCCTCG
>JBBQBC010000170.1:0-8547 GCA_038317155.1 Bacteroidales bacterium | reverse complement strand
TGCAATAATCCGGTCGGCTTCAACAATAAGAGTGTCAACCCGTCCTTCAACTGCTGCTACAGCTACTTCCTTGTAGTCGTCACTGCCTTTGCCATTTGCCCTTGCCTGTTCAAACCGGGCAACCAGGCTGTCAAGTTTCAGGTTATATTCGGGTTCCATTGTTTCCCAGGCCATATTTGCCAGTTTTTCTGGTGAGACGAACGAAGGATTTATAGAAATTCCTTTAGATAACAACAAAGGGTTTTTGTTTACCTTATGAAAAAGGCTGTGGTGTTCAGGCAATGCGGCAAGTATAAGAGGCCAGCCTGAAGGTTTCGAATAGTGTTCGTAAATTGAACCCGCAACCGCACGGAAAAACCTTTCAGCGTCTTTTTCACTTTCCCCTTTTTTACCGCCATGACCATGCGGCATGGGCGAACTTTCACCTGCGACGCCGACATAACTTTCAACAGTTGTATGCTTGTCGGTCAATTTATCACCAAGCGCTTCTGTGATGGTTTTTGGAATAACAGCAGCGAGTTCAACTTTATAAAGCGAATGACGGTTGCCTTCAAAAAGACGGATATCATGGAGGGTTAAACACAAAACGTGGAAGTTGTCACCCGATTGTAAATATTGCCGTAGTGGTTTGGTATGGAAGCTGTCGGCCACTATTGCCAATTCTTCAACCGATTTATGCAATCTGACAACTTTAAATATTCCTTTTGCACTAAAAACAGCCAGCCCGTCCAATGTGTGATTCCAAACATCCTTATCGTTAACGAGGGCTTTTACAGGTTCAAGATATTTTTGTGCTTCACCGGCTGAATATTTCTGCATCAGCGAATCCTCCATTTGCTGAACAAGATTTTTAAAAAGAATGCTATCCTGCAGATTCTCAGGATGTCTTTGGTGCGTAGGCATATAAAGTGAAAGACAGGTGGACTGATCTACTGCCAGAAGTTCCTGAATGAGTTCATTTGTAAGTAATTCCATATTTTTATTGCTTTTACTGAAAGAACAAATTTCGGAACGTTTGATATCATAAGTGTTACACAACTTTTGTAAAAGTTTGCATCATTCACACATTAGCCATTTTAAAATTAATTATTTGATTAATCGCAATTGTACCTGTGGCTTCTACCCACCCCCCTGCCCCCTTTAAAAAGGGAGGTTTTGCGGATGGCATGAAGCCGGGTTTTTTCGATTATGCATTAGAAACTCACTTCAACCAAGTGTTCATTTTGGTCATTCACAAGATGAATAACCATATTTTGGCTATAAGCACCATCAATAACAATTCCCTGGTTACCGGTTTTTCTAACAATTGTAATTCTATAAACAGTTTGATGGAAACGGTAATCTACCTTGAATGATGTCCAATCATCAGGAGGGCAAGGGTCAATATATAAATTTTCTGCTTCAAGCCTCAGACCCAGTAACGACTCAGTAATTAGGCTGTACATCCAACCGGCAGAACCAGTATACCAAGTCCATCCTCCGCGTCCTACATGTGGTTCGAGGGCATAAACATCGGCGGCCAGCACATATGGTTCTACTTTGTATTTTATAATATCATCCGATGATTTTGAATGATTTATCGGATTAATCATGGATGTTATTTCCCATGCATTTTTAGCATCTTTTAATTTGGCAAATGCCATCGCAGTCCATATGGCGGCATGTGTATATTGCCCTCCATTTTCTCTCACGCCAGGAACATATCCTTTAATGTAACCCGGGTTCAAACTCGATTTGTCAAAAGGAGGATCAAGCAATTGCACCAATGATTTTTCTCTGTTTACCAGCAGTTTATTTACCGATTCCATCGCTGTGCGTGAGCGATTGTAATCTCCTGCTTCTGAAAGTACTGACCAGCTCTGCGCTATTGAGTCGATCTTGCATTCCTCATTTTTAGAAGATCCTAAAGGTGAGCCATCATCGAAGTAAGCACGAAGATACCATTCTCCATCCCAGCCATTCAGTTCGGTTTTAGCGCGAAGTACTTCAGCTTCTTTCAGACAACGTTCAGCAAACAACAAATCTCCGTGAATCTTTGCCAATTTGCTAAATTGTGTAAGCACCTCATAAAGAAAGAAGGCAAGCCAAACACTTTCTCCCTTTCCGCCGTCTCCAACCTTATTCATGCCGTCGTTCCAATCGCAAGTGCCAATCAAAGGAAGACCATGATCGCCATATCTTAACCCATGTAAAATTGCACGAACACAGTGTTGAAACAAAGTTGCCTTTTCTTTTGATTGATTTGGAAGATCATAATAAGAGTCTTCTTCAGCGTTTACAAGTCTTCCTTCGAGAAAATAAATGGATTCGTCCAGAATGCCAGTATCTCCGGTACTTATCACGTATCGGCATGTGGCAAGTGGCAGCCACAGATAATCATCAGAACAATGCGTACGTACTCCCCTGCCAAATGGTGGATGCCACCAGTGCTGCACATCACCTTCGATGAATTGACGGCTTGCGTGAAGAATAATCTGATCGCGGAAAATTTGCGGTTTGGAATAAACCAGTGCCATGGAATCCTGCAATTGATCGCGGAATCCAAACGCACCTCCAGATTGATAATAACCACTGCGTGCCCAAATCCGGCAAGCCAAGGTTTGGTATAAAAGCCAACCGTTGGTTATTATATTCAATGGGATATCAGGTGTTTCTATATGTATAGTTCCGAGGGTTTGTTTCCAATATTCCCATACTTTTTCAAGTTCGTGTAATGCAGCGCCGGAGCCTCGAAAACGATTTGCTAAACTATTTGCTTCGTTTGAATTTTTAGCAGAACCAAGCATAAAAATTATTTCACGTTCCTGTCCATCAGCCAATTCAAATGGAACTTGAATTGCAGCGCAGGGATCCATGGCACCCCCGCTTTTGCCCGACAATCGAGTACGCGCCATAGCGGAAGGATTGGTGAGTGTACCATTGCGTCCTAAAAATTCAGTACGATCACAGGTATAATAATAGTTCGAAACTTCGTTGGTTTGAAAGAATGCAACTCTCTCTGAAAACTCAGAATTAAAAGAGTTTCTTGCAAAAATTGTGGTATTATTTACCTCCGTTTCGGTTACAACATGCATTGCCGTTTTTGGTCGTTGGTCGCCTAATACCCACTCTACATAACCTGTGGCTGATAGTTTACGTGGTTTTCCTGATAAGTTTCTTATTTTCAATGATGAAAATTTAATTGGTGAATCAGTTGACACATACACACATAGCTCACTGGCAATACCATTTTCGGTATGTTCAAATACGCTATAACCAAACCCATGTCTGGTGATGTAAATTCCCCGTTCGCTTTTAATGATGGGGGATGCTGTCCAGAAATGCCCCGTTTCTTCATCACGGATAAAAACAGCTTCTCCACCGGAGTCGCTAACAGGATCGTTATTCCATGGTGTAAGCCGAAACTCATGTGCATTCTCGCTCCAGGTATAAGCTTGACCATTTTCAGAAACTACAGTACCGAAACCTTGATTAGCAATTACATTCGACCAGGGTAGCGGTGTTACATTTGATGCAGAAGTTGTAATAATGTATTCATGTCCATCCCGCGTGAATCCTCCGGTACCATTAAAAAAGAGTAAATCGAGGGTCGGTTTTCCAGCCTCTGCAAATGAATCAGCCCTATAAGGTCGGGAAGGTCGGAGACGGGGAACTGACGGTTCTGAAAATATATTACGGTTTGCCTGTTCAGCCAAGCTTCCTCTTATATCTGTAATCACCACCTTTGCTACGGTTTGAAACAGAATGCGATCCTCAGCCGATAATTGATCCCCCGAACGAAGGAATATACCTCCATGTTTACCCAAAATGGTGGCTTTCATGCCGGCAGTGATCAGATCCATAATTTGGTCCTGAAGTGCTTGACGATAGCCGGCATGATTTTCATTCCATATCACAAGATCAACAATTAATCCTTTCACACGCCAATAAGCCTGAGCCTGAATAAGTTGACGAACAAGGTTAATATTGTTTGCATCTTCGATCTGCACAAGCACAATTGGCAAATCACCTGAAATAGAATATCCCCATAATCCGGATTGATTGCGACGGTTTTTTGTAATGATTGAAGGGTCGGCACGCAACGATGAATTGGTGTATATTATAGAACTGGCTATACGTGCATATATTTGAGCATCTGATTCTAAAGCATTTATTTGCTTTAATACTACCTGACTGTGGGTCCAAGCCAGTTCGAACACACGGTCAGCTAATTGCTGATCCTGGTACTTTTCTATCAACACCAAGGCATTCTCTCGTGCTTCGGCTATTCCTGTTACAATATCAATGATTGCGGTGCCTTCGGGTTCCAATACAATTTGGTACTGGATTGCCGCGATTGGGTCGAGTACTGAGCCTTGACTATTAGACAGTGAACCTGACTCTGTCATTGCCTTCGGATTAATTACAGTATTTCCCCGACCTATAAATTTCATCCGATCCGTTTCGTACGTAATATTTTTTATTTCAGCACCGTGAACAGCCATGAGGTGAAACATCCAGGGCGAATGATCGTCAACGGCCCTGGGTCTTCTTGTGCATAGTAAAGCTTGCCGGTGCGGAATAATTTCGGTTTGAATAAAAAGATTATTGAATGCAGGATGAGAAGCTTCGGCTGCATAAGCCATGAGCACAACTTCGGCATAACTGGTAATATCAATAATTCTTTTATTGCGGGTGCGGTTTGTAAGATGTACCCTTCGTAGTTCAATGTCATCCTCGGGCGAAACAACAATTTCGGTATGAGTATCAATCTCTTTGTCGCGCCGCCTGAATTCAGCACGTCCTTCGGAAAAGATGGCCTCATATTTTTCGGGAATCTTAAGTGTTGGTTGGTATGCTGTTGACCAGAAATAACCACTATCAGCATCGCGAATATAACAGAAAGATCCCCAGTTGTCGCAGGTACCATCTTCCCGCCAGCGGGTTACAGCAATATCTTTCCATTGACTATATCCGCCACCGGCATTTGAAACCATTGTTTGGTACCTGCCATTGGATAGCAAATGAACTTCAGGAAAAGGTGTATCAGGGGTATTAAATATGCGCAAAGGCATTTCCTGTGTTTCTACATTTGTACGGGTAAGCGTTGTTGCACTTGTCGAGTGGGAAAGAAAGGCTGTTGCTCGGGGAATTCGTTCCTGTAGTAAAAGTAAAGTTGCTTGTAAAAGGGCTTCGGACTCGAATCTTTTTTGCATCGGTCTATCCAATAACACATAAGAAAGAGAGAGAAAACTCATTCCAACATGATGAGACATGAACGATTTGACAATCACATTAGATTGTCCCCTTGGAAGCCTTGATGATGTATAATCAATTGCCTCATAGAACCCATATTTTCCCATGAACCCTTCGTTTTCAAGATACTCCAAATTATCACATGCCTCTTCAGGTTTTACAATCAATGCAAGCATCGTGGCATAAGGTGAAATAACAAGATCTTCAGAAAGGCCCCTTTTCAGGCCGAGCCCCGGCACTCCAAAAGCACGGTATTGGTAATTAAGATGAACATCAAAATTATTGTACCCTGATTCTGATATTCCCCAAGGTACTCCGCGCTGTTTTCCATATTCAATCTGCCGTATTACTGCTCCATTACAGGTTTGATGCAGAAGAGTGTTTTCATAAGCAGGCATCACAATCAGGGGCATAAGATATTCAAACATTGAACCGCTCCACGAAAGTAACGTTGGCTCACCTGATGTGATGGTGAGCAATCGTCCAAGAGCAAACCAACTCTCCTGGGGTATTTGTTCTTGTGCAATTGCGATAAAAGTGGATAATCTCGCCTCGGAAGCCAGCAAATCATAAAAGCTTGAATCGCGATGGCGATCATCCACATTGTATCCAACAGATAATAAGTGGCGAGAAGCATCATAAAGAAAATCAAATTTCATGCGTGAAAATTCGTTGGCTTGCTTTGCCAGATTTTCGATAAGATTAATCCGTTCGTTTGCGCGGTCAGAAGCTACTTTAACCAAAAGTAAAAAATCACTGAAATCATCCCTAACTGTAATTTCATCAGCCTTGAATAAGTTGTTACTATGAATTGATAATCTTTTGGCCAATTTGGCCAATTGGCTTAACGTAGGTATTTCTTCAATATCAAAATCATCTCTTATTATTTTGTTCATAGACGGAAGATTAACCCATGGGGCTAAATACACCAGTTCGTCATGTGAATGCTGGCATTGCAGCATCAATACATTTGACCATTCTGCAACCAGGCTGTCAAACTTATCGTTGAAACTTTTGACGATGATTTCTGAAGATTCCTTCAATTTATTAAGACATTGCCAGGTACCTGATAGTGTATTAGGCGGAGCACCAAGATAGGTCTGCATATTTTTGAGAAAATTTGAAATCGGTTCAGGTACACGTTTTCCCGCAAGGTCAACAACAATCATCAGTGTATCATTTATTCCTTCCAGGAGTCTGGTCCCTAATATCTTTTGATCCGGCATCGCGAGGAGACCAGGTTTTAGCGTAAGCAAATGGCCAGCAAGATTACCACTGTCGACCGAAGAAATATACAAAGGATGTAACGGTTTGAGTGATTCAGTATCATACCAATTATAAAAATGACCCCGATATTTCTCCATCATTTTCATGGTATTAAACGTGTTCGATGTCCGTTCAAGTAGTTCACCTGCATGAATATACCCAAAATCACAAGCCGTTAAATTGGCCAAAAGCGAAAGTCCAATGTTTGTTGGTGAGGTACGGTGGGCAATCACGGGATTTGGATGTTCCTGAAAGTTGTCGGGAGGCAGCCAGTTATCTATTTCGCCGACAAATTTTTCAAAAAAGAACCATGTCTTTCGGGATACATTGCAAAGAAACCTGTTTTGAGCAGATGAAAATTTTGCTACATGTTGAGTAATGGGCCAACTAAGCGACCACACGATGGCTGGTGAAACAAACCAAAGAACCAGAAACGGCCAGGCAACCACAAACGAAATGGGAAGCAAAGCTGCTAAACCAACAATTGAAATGGTTGCAATCAGTGGGGCAATCCACATAAATTGAAAAAAACTCATTATTTTACTGAGTGTAAGTTGATTGGTATTTCCGGATGGGTTCCATTCCAACAGTCTTTTTTTGGAAATGATTAACCTCCAACATGTTCTCAGAATAGCGTCGAGGCTGTAAAATGCCTCGTAAGGCAAATTCATCAGTATAAAAGCGGCCTGGGTAAGATGCCTGAGCGCTACTTCGCGCGATTGGATCAGGTGTTGCCGCAAAAGCACTTCTTCCGGCTTATCAAAAAGGTCAATCAATGAAATTACCAATGGTGGAATAAAAATAATGCCAATAACAATTAATGTCCAGAACCATGGAGATGGCAAGGTCCAGCCTATTAATAAAAAGGTAGTTAAGCCAAAAGGAACAAGACTGCGCCTTAGATTATCAAAAAGTTTCCACCTTGATAATGCGGAAAGGGGATTTCGTTGCGAAGGCCCTTTAAAAACAGGAACAAACGGCATCAGCCAGGGCAGTAGTTGCCAATCGCCTCTGATCCAACGATGACGGCGCTTTACATCCGCATAGTAGGTTGTCGGATAGTCTTCAAATAAAAGAACATCACTGATTAATCCTGCTCTTACGTAACATCCTTCGAGCAAATCGTGACTTAAAATTCGGTTTTCAGGAAAACGGCACCTGATTGTTTGCTCAAAAGAATCAACATCATAAATTCCTTTACCAATGAAAGATCCCTCTGAAAATAAATCCTGATAAACATCCGATGTAACTCTCGTATAGGGGTCAATGCCGGGTTCATGGCCAAAAAGCCGCGCATATCCGGATCTATTGGCTCCAATGAGGCTTACTGCTACCCTCGGTTGAAGGATGGTATACCCGTCGGTAATAATTTGTTTTTTTGTATCAAAATGAGGACTGTTCAGCGGATGAGACATGGTTCCGATAAATTGCCGTGCCGAATCGCGGGGTAACTCCGTATCCGTGTCAAGAGTAATCACATATTTTACTTTTTGTAACAGATTGATGTTACCTATAATCACAGAAAACTTATCGTGAGAATTTCCCCTTAACAGGGCATTTAAGTCAGATAGTTTTCCACGTTTCCGTTCATAACCCATCCAAATTTTTTCAACAGGGTTCCAAACTCTTGGACGATGAAAAAGAAAAAAATTATTACCCTGAGTTTTTTTATATTTCTCATTCAGGTTTTCAATCTTTTCACTTAAACAGGTAATCAATGGTTCGTCTTCAGGTAAGGTCTCCGCATTTGCATCCGAAAAGTCCGTCAATAATCCAAAGTATATATTTTCATCCCGGTTTGCGATAAATCTTACCTCCAGGTCTTCAACGAGATTTTTAATATTCTGAACACTGGCAATCATGGTAGGAATCACCACCAAAGACCGAGATCTGAACGGAACTCCTTTCGTAAAATCCATCCGCGGAAGAGGTTTGGGGTTGCTAAGGAAGGTAACCAACCAGTTGACCATGGTAACAGCCAAACTACTGGTTGACAAAGCTAAAACTGCGCCTATCATCCAAAGAAGCCAACCTTTTATTCCTCCA
>JBBQBC010000169.1:0-8564 GCA_038317155.1 Bacteroidales bacterium | reverse complement strand
ACCGTGCATCTGGTTTGTGAATTACACCACTTTTTATCATTCAGAGCCACAGAGTGGCGAAATGTTGGTAGTAAATTGCAGAATAAGAGGATTTTAAGGTGCAGAGCACCGTAACGTAAAAGAATGTCGTCTTTTTTGAGTTTTTCAGCAGGCCCTATTTACTTTCTTTCTCATTTGATCAATCAATATTGACCGGGCCAGCAAAAATGAAATTTTCAAAAAAGTATTTTGCAGGTTAAAATTCAATTATGGATAAGCTAACTGACTTTAAGGTTATACCAGTAAATAAATTTAGAACGTATAAAAAGACCGGCCTGCTCAGATAATGAAGGCAGGCCGGTCTTTTTTGAGAAGATAGTTTTAGAAAGTTATTTGATCTCCCAGGTATCACCGCTGTTGAGCAGATCGTCAACATTCTTGATTTTCGAGTTGGCTTTAGCATAAACAATCTGCTCTTCTACCATATCGTCGTAAGTCGGATACATGGCTGCGCGGATAACACCCAGTGCAACCGGGAAGTGCGGGTATGCCATTTTAGCGAGCATCAGGTGAATGCCCGGATCCTGCTGGTAGGAGTCGTGAATGAGCAAATCATCTTCAGTGATTCCGTTTTCGCCGAGGGTTGCCACTTCAAGGCGGGTTCCGTTCAGGCGAATGCCCTTATCCTTGTTTTTACCGAAAATCATGGGTTCGCCATTACGGAGAATAACCTGGCGGTCGTCACGATTATCTTTATTGGTGACTGAATCGTGGGTTTTATCAGCGAAAATAATGCAGTTCTGCAAAATCTCAACTACCGAAGTGCCATCGTGTTTGGCCGCTTCAAACATCACTTCCGTCATCAATCTGGGGTTCGTATCTACTACCCTTGCAAAGAATGTTCCCTGGGCGCCAAGTACCAATTCCCCGGGATTAAACGGATGCTCAATGGTACCCTGCGGAGAGGTTTTGGTAACGCTGCCCATCGGTGTAGTTGGCGAATACTGCCCTTTGGTGAGCCCGTAAATCTGATTGTTGAACAGCATGATGTTCACATCAATATTACGGCGGATAATGTGAATAAAATGGTTTCCTCCGATGGCCATGGAGTCACCGTCGCCGGTGGCTATCCATACACTCAGGTGAGGGTTGGCAATTTTAACACCGGAAGCGATAGGAGCAGCACGTCCGTGAATACCATGAATTCCATAAGTATTTACATAATACGGAAACCTGGAGGAGCAACCGATACCGGATACAAACATAAAGTTCTCCTTGCGGTAACCGATTTTCGGAAAGACATTTGCAACAGAAGATAAAATAGCATGAGCGCCACATCCCGGGCACCATTTTACCATTTGGTCGCTTACAAAATCATCTTTGGTTAGTTCTACTGAAGAACGTTCTATAGTCAAATTAGGTTTATTGTTCATGATTATTTCTCCTCCAGTGTTTCGTTAATAACCCGGATCAGTTCAGTTACGGTAAACGGGAGTCCCTGTACTTTATTAAACTGCCTGTAATTATGACCATACTGGGTCATTTTCAGATAATTGACAAACTGACCACTGTTAAGCTCGCAAACCAGAATCTTTTTAAATCCCTTAAATACTTCAGCCGTATTTTTCGGCAGCGGCATTATATAACTAAAATGGGCATGACTAACGCTTTTGCCTTCCTTCCGTAAATCTTCAACGGCTTCCAGCACAGCACCATGAGTACCACCCCAGCTTACTACCAGCAATTCTCCTTCTTTATCACCACTAATTTCCTGTTCAGGGATATAGTCGGCTACTTTTTGAACTTTTGCATCACGCAAATCAATCATTTTCTGATGATTAAACGGGTCGGTTGATACATTTCCAAAAACATCTTCTTTTTCCAGACCACCAATACGGTGACGCAACCCTTCGGTGCCCGGAACTGCCCATTTCCGTGCCAAAGTCTCCGGATTTCTGCGATAAGGTTTATAATCCGGATCGTTTGCTTCTGCTATCGGCGGGTTAATTGGGGGTAGGTCGGCTGTTTTGGGAATACGGAACAACTGAGATCCATTGCCCAGATAACCATCGGTAAGTAAAATAACCGGGGTCATGTGTTCCATAGCGATTTTGGCAGCCATGTAGGCAAAGTAGAAGCAGTTGGCTGAAGACGAAGCAGCAATTACTACGACAGGGCATTCACCGTTGCGTCCGAACAGGGCCTGGTAAAGGTCACTCTGTTCTGATTTGGTTGGTAAGCCGGTACTGGGTCCGCCGCGCTGAACGTTCACAATAACCAGCGGAAGTTCGGTCATAACCGCCAGTCCTATGGCTTCGCTCTTTAACGAAAGACCGGGACCTGATGTCGAAGTAAGAGCCAATGAGCCTGTGTAGCTTGCACCAATTGCGGAACATATGCCTGCAATCTCGTCTTCGGCCTGAAATACTTTAGCGCCCAGTGATTTGTATTTGGCTAGTTCGATAAGGATTTCGGTAGCCGGTGTTATAGGATATGACCCAAGAAACAATGGGCGCCCCGAACGTTCTGATGCAGCCAAAAATCCCCATGCCGTGGCTATATTACCTGTAATATTACGGTAGCGACCCGGTTCCATTTTGGCCCTTGAAACCTGATAAACAGAGGACAAGGCTTCAACTGTTTCCGTATAATTGAAACCGGCTTCCAGCACAGCCCTGTTGGCTGCAATAACATCCGGCTTTTTTTTGAACTTTTTATTAAAGAAATCGAAGGTACTATCGAAGTTCCATCCAAAGAGATGATAAACCATTCCCAGGGCAAACATGTTTTTGCTCCGGTCAGCAGATTTATTATCTATACCCAATTCTTTAACTGCTTCACGGGTAAGCGTTGTAATAGGAGCTTTCACCAGGTTAAATCCCGAAAAGGTTCCATTATCAAGTGGATTTTCGGCGTAACCTGATTTTTTCAGCGCTACTTCGTCATAAGCATCTTCGTCTGTGATAATGGTTGCACCGGGTTTAGCCCACTTCAGATTTGCTTTGAGCGATGCCGGGTTCATTGCCACCAGCACATCGCATAGGTCACCGGTTGTCTCTATTTTCTTTGCACCCACATGAACCTGAAATCCTGAAACACCCGCTATGGTATTTTGCGGTGCTCTGATTTCGGCAGGGTAATCGGGAAACGTAGCCAGGTCGAGTCCGGCAAGGGCAGCAGTATCAGAGAAAAGAGTTCCTGAAAGCTGCATACCATCCCCTGAGTCTCCCACAAACTTTACGACAACATCGTCGCGCTGAATGACATTACTTTTTGATTTTAGCATGATTATTAAGAGGTTGATTTACTTCAGGCAGCAAAGTTACTTCTTTTTACCACTACCAAAAACAAGCAATACATAAAAATTCACCGACAGGTGCAATCGTTTACTTTAATCCACTCGAGAACAATCATCCCGTTGATTTTAAGTACTATAACAGCATCTAAAAAAGCCTCTTATTTAGACAGTTTAAAAAATAAATAATCTTCTGGATTTTTGCATAAATATGGTATATCTTTGCAGCGAGAATATTTATTCAAAATCATTAACTAAACAATAAAGCCATGGCTTACTTAATTTCAGATGACTGCACAGCTTGCGGCACCTGCATTGATGAATGTCCCGTTGACGCGATTTCTGAAGGTGATATCTATAAAATTGATCCGGATGTTTGTACCGACTGTGGTTCATGCGCCGATGTTTGCCCGGTAGAAGCAATTCATCCGGCATAATCAGCAATTCTCTTAAACTATTGAGAGCCCCGCTTGCTGCGGGGCTTTTTTTATCAGTCAAAAGCGGAAACAATCTTATTTAACGATTGTTTGATAGTGCAGGGTGAAAACAACCCGCCATTAAACTATATTTGCATAAACTGCGCTTAAACAAACTACTTAAAATGGATAAATTCTCTTACCTGTCAAATGCAGAAAGCGATTTTATCGTGCAACTTTATAACCAATACCTTGAAGACCCTTCAAAAGTTGAACCGGGTTGGCACAGGTTTTTTGAAGGTTTTGAATTTGCCCGGAAAAACTTTGAACCCCCAACCGAGCAACTTACTGTTCCTTCGGAATTCAAGGTCATTAATCTGATCAACGGATATCGCCAGAGAGGGCATTTATTTACGCTGACAAACCCAGTCCGTACCAGGAGAAAATACAGCCCCACCCTTGACATTGAGAACTTTGGGCTGTCAAATGATGATCTCAATAAGGTATTTCAGGCCGGAAATGAAATAGGCATCGGGCCCGCACCCCTTTCAAATATTATCGGCCATCTGGAGCAAACCTACTGTCAGTCGATTGGGGTAGAATATGCCTTCATACGCAACGAAGAGATTTTTCAGTGGCTGCGTACCCGCATGGAATCGCGCCGTAACGAACCAAAATACAGCAAAGCGTTTAAAATGACCATTCTGCGAAAGCTGAGTGAGGCCGTTTTCTTTGAAAAGTTCCTGCACAAACGTTTTCCGGGTCAGAAACGCTTTTCCCTGGAAGGAGGAGAAACACTCATCCCTGCATTAGACGCCGTTATTGAAAAAGGCGCCGCCCTGGGTGCAGAAGAATTCCTGATCGGAATGCCACACCGTGGCCGATTGAATGTGCTTGGCAACATCATGGGCAAACCATACAGGGATATTTTCAATGAATTCTCAAATAAGGAGTTTGATGACGAGCATTTACTTGGTGATGTAAAATACCATCTTGGTGCAACTTTCACGCGACCGACCCATTCCGGAAAATCAGTCAATTTAAGTCTTGCCCCTAATCCGTCGCACCTCGAAGCGGTGGGACCCGTTGTTCAGGGTATTACCCGGGCAAGAATTGACCAGCAATTCAAAGGGGATACCGATAAGGTAGTACCCATCCTTATCCATGGCGATGCCTCTATAGCCGGCCAGGGCGTTGTTTATGAACTGATTCAGATGTCGGAACTTGAAGGATACCGTACTGGAGGAACCATTCACCTGGTGGTTAACAACCAGATAGGTTTTACAACCAATTATCTGGATGCCAGAAGCAGTACCTATTGCACCGATGTGGCAAAAACCATACAATCGCCGATATTCCATGTAAATGCTGACGATGCTGAAGCCGTGGTTTATGTTATCGAACTGGCCATGGAGTATCGTGAAAAATTTGACAAGGATGTATTTATTGACCTCCTTGGATACCGCCGGTATGGGCACAACGAAGGAGATGAGCCTCGATTCACTCAGCCCTTATTATATAAAGCCATCGAGAATCATCCGGATGTCAGGACTTTATATGCAGATAAACTTATTAAGGAAGGCCTGATTACCCGGGAAGATGCTGACCGGATGGAAAACGAGGTAGCAACCATACTGGAAGAACACTTTGCCGCTTCCAACCTTACTGAGAAATCAAAATTTACCTCTTTTCTGGGCCCAACCTGGAGCAATATTCGCATTGCCGTGGACGCTGATTTTGAGCGATCGCCTGAAACCGGGGTTAAGCTCAGTGTTCTGCATGAAATCGGAAATAAAATCACTGATCTTCCCGCCGATAAAATATTTAACCGCAAACTTGTTAAGTTGATGCATGACCGGAAAACCATGCTGGAAACAGGCGGCAAGCTCGACTGGGCCATGGGTGAACTGCTCGCTTATGGCACCCTGCTCAATGAGGGTATCCCGGTAAGGTTAAGCGGTCAGGATTCTCAAAGGGGAACTTTTTCGCATCGCCACGCTGTTCTTACCATTGAGGATTCTGAAGAAAAATACACCCCACTCAAAAATATCGGGCCAAAACAAGCTGCTTTTGACATCTATAATTCACCACTTTCGGAATATGGTGTACTTGGTTTTGATTATGGATACTCGCTCGCCTCGCCACAATCATTGACTATCTGGGAAGCGCAGTTCGGCGATTTCTTCAACGGAGCCCAGATCATAATAGATCAGTACCTTAGCAGTGCCGAAGACAAATGGCGGGTAATGAGTGACCTGGTGCTCTTTCTTCCTCATGGATATGAAGGTCAGGGGCCTGAGCATTCAAGCGGCCGTATCGAACGGTTTTTAACACTTTGTGCCGAAAACAATATGCAGGTTGTAAACTGCACTACCCCAGCCAATTTCTTTCACTTGTTGCGCCGGCAGTTGAAACGTCCATTCCGCATTCCATTGGTGGTATTTACGCCCAAAAGCCTACTGCGCCACCCTGCCTGTGTATCCCCGCTGGATGAATTGAGCAGCGGCAGCTTCCGTGAAGTAATCGACGATGAGAACGTTGATCCGTTAAAGGTGAACCGGGTTATCTTCACCAGTGGAAAATTGTATTATGAATTGCTGGAAGAAAGAACAAAACGGGGTACCGGTGAAGCAATCATCCGCATTGAGCAACTTTATCCGTTTCCAATTGAACAGATAAAAGCAGTGCTGGCCCGCTACCCGAATGCTACCCGCCACGCCTGGGTGCAGGAAGAACCCGCCAATATGGGCCCCTGGTCATTTATCCTCCGCAACTTTAAAGAAACGGATCTCCTGATGGTCGCAAGACCCGATAGCGGTAGTCCTGCCACAGGATCGGGCAGGCTACATGCCTTGCGTCAGCGAAAAATCGTTGAAAAAGCCTTCGGCGAATGTACCTGTGCCAATGCCAATGTAATTTGCAAGATGGTTTGTGCACCGCATGAGTGGTCCTTTATAGCAGAACCAGCTAAAACTGAATAAAACATTCCATCATGATTATCGAAATTAAAGTGCCCAGCCCGGGCGAATCAATTTCCGAAGTGCAATTGGCCAGTTGGCTCGTGAAAGATGGCGACTTTGTTGAAAAAGATGCCGAAATCGCCGAAGTCGATTCCGATAAAGCCACGCTTACCATCAGTGCATCCGAGGAAGGAGTTATCAAAATCCTGGTTGAAGCTGGCGAAACCATTAAAGTAGGATCGGTGGTAGCCCGGATTGACTCATCCTCAGCCAGGCCGGCGAAATCGGAAAAACCAGCAGCCAAAGTGCCGGAAGCAATCAAACCCGAAGCGACTCCCGAAGTCAAACCGGTGGTAACTGAAAAACCGGTGAATACGCAAAAGCCCGTGCTTGCTGAAGAAGCCAACCTTCATATTTCTCCACTGGCGCGCAAGCTCATGCAGGAGAAGAACCTCTCGGATAACGATCTTATTACATATTTCAGCAATCTGCGCATAAGTCGGGCCGATGTTGAGGAAGTGGCAGCCAGTAAGGGAAAATCAGTTGTTTCACTTCCCAAAACCACGACAAATCCAACCGGAGGAGTAACACGCGATACGGAACGTAAGAAAATGTCTACCCTACGGCTTAAACTGGCTCAGCGACTGGTTTCGGTTAAGAATGAAACAGCCATGCTTACCACTTTCAATGAGGTAAATATGAGCCGAATCATGGATATACGAAAGAAATACAACGACAAGTTCAAAGAAAAATATGGCATTTCGGTTGGCTTTATGTCATTCTTCACCAAGGCTGTTACCATCGCGCTGAAACATTTTCCGGCAGTGAATGCCATGATCGATGGTGATGAGATGATTTACCACGATTATGCCGATGTTGGCATCGCGGTAAGCGCACCAAAAGGCCTGGTAGTTCCGGTAATAAGAAATGCCGAAAGCCTCACTCTGGCTCAAATTGAGCTGGCTATTAAAGAGCTGGCTGTTAAGGCCCGCGACAATAAAATTACGCTGGATGATATGACCGGCGGAAACTTTACCATCACCAACGGTGGTGTTTTTGGTTCCATGATGTCAACCCCCATCCTCAATCCGCCACAAAGTGCTATCTTAGGCATGCACAACATCATAGAACGACCGATTGCTTTAAACGGACAGGTAGTCATTGCACCCATGATGTATGTGGCACTATCCTATGATCACCGGGTAATTGATGGCCGCGAATCGGTTGGCTTTCTGGTGAAAGTTAAAGAATTACTCGAAAATCCGGAGAAGATGTTGTTTGATGGGATGGATCCGGTGCAGGCGCTGCTGGAAGTTTGAAAAATTTTCCGGAATTCAACAGCCACCCCCTGATCAAAGGTTCTCCCAATACTCAAACCCATCGATTATATCGAGGTAAACGCCGTCGAAACCGGCATCCAATATTTTTTGCAGATAAGAGGAGTCGTTGCCAGTGATGAGCTGTTTCCATTCCGGCATCCAGTAGCGTACTTCGTAATTGCCCTGCCATTGTGGGTTTTCACGGCCAAGCCAGGCTGGTTTTGTTGATTTCCACTCATTATTCCAGTAATACCGATAATCTTCCGCTTCACCAATAGAGAGGTAGGCGATCACCAATCGTTTGCCGCCTCCGGGTTTTGTTTTCAAGCCCGAAATCTCTGCCATCGTGTAAGTTTGTGAAAGATCATTTTCCTGAAAAAAAGCATCCATCAGGATCATATCATAACTGCATGACATAAGAGCAGTTATGAACTGTTGTTTGGTGGCATAAGCTTGTGTGTTGATCAGATACAGAAAATTTCGGGCATCGCTGAGTGTATTAATGTCAGCATTATTTACGTTGTAGGGCAATTGAGAGGGAATATTGTCCAGTTCGCGGTGAGTGGCTGCAAAAGAAATGAAGTGCTGCTGTTCA
>JBBQBC010000168.1:0-8620 GCA_038317155.1 Bacteroidales bacterium | reverse complement strand
CTGTAACCCTGTAACCCTGTAACCCTGGGCTTCGATACGTTGCAGTAAACTCTGATTTTAATGAGAATACCTGTACTGCAACTACTCAGCCACCAACTTTGAAACCCTGAAACCCTGAAACCCTGGGCTTCGATACGTTGCAGTAAACTCTGATTTTAATGAGAATACCTGTACTGCAACTACTCAGCCACCAACTTTGAAACCCTGTAACCCTGAAACCCTGAAACCCCTGAAACTAATGCATGGTAAATACTGCCAACTGCCAACTGCCAACTAACCCATTTGAAACCCTGAAACCATTTGAAACCCTTGAATCTTTGAATCTTTGAATCTTTGAATCTTTGAATCTTTGAATCTTTGAATTTTTGAATTTTTGAATCTTTGAATCTTTGAATCTTTGAATCCTATATTCCTTTATACTTCCAACCCATGTTTGATTTAGACCGCTGGCAAGAGATTATGAGTGCGCTGAAGAAGAACAAGCTCCGGACTTTCTTCACGGCCTTTGGTGTGTTCTGGGGCGTGTTTATGCTGGTGGTGATGATGGGATCGGGGAATGGCCTTAGAAATGGAATTACCAGCGATTTTGGCGATTTTGCGACCAACAGCGTATTTATGTGGACCCGTCCGACATCCATTCCATACAAAGGACTTCCACGCGCAAGAAATTACAATTTTAAAAACGATGATATTGAAGCGCTCAGGCGCGAGGTGCCTGAAATAGACATACTTTCTCCAAGAACCCAGGGAGGCGGATTTGAAGGTGGCAACAATGTGATCAGGGGAATGAAATCAGGTGCATTTTCGGTAATGGGAGATTATCCTGAATGGAACCTTATTGATCCGGTTGTGGTTGATAATGGCCGGTTTCTTAACCATGCCGATCTGAAAGAAAAAAGAAAAGTTGCTGTTATCGGTAATAAGGTTTATGAAGTCCTTTTTACACCGGGAGAAGAAGCCATAGGTCAATATATTCAGATTCAGGGTGTTTATTTTCAGGTTGTTGGCGTTTTTAATCCCAAAACCAATGGTGTGAATTTCGGCGGAGAGAAAGCACAAAGCATTTTTATACCCCTCACAACTTTCCAGAGGGTATATAACTGGGGCGACATTATCGGCTGGTTTGCCTTTACATCCAAACCGGGAATAGCAGCATCGGAAGTTGAAGAAAAAGCAGCAGCCGTGCTAAAAAGACGACATACGGTATCTCCGGAAGACACTCAGGCCATCGGTTCATTCAATATGGAGAAACAATATAACCAGATGAACGGGCTCTTTAAAGGAATTAACGGACTGATCTGGATTGTCGGCATCGGCACCTTACTGGCCGGCGTTATAGGGATCAGCAACATTATGCTGGTAATCGTGAAAGAAAGAACCAAAGAAATTGGCATTCAGCGTGCCATAGGCGCTAAACCCTGGAATATCATCTCGCAGATTATCACCGAATCGGTGTTCCTTACCACTTTTGCAGGATATGTCGGGCTGGTTATAGGCGTCGCAATCCTCGAAGCAGTAAATTACGGACTATCATCCAGCGGCGCTGAATCCAATATGTTTAAAAACCCAAGTATTGACTTTAATATGGCTGTAACAGCCCTGCTGATTCTTGTAATCTCAGGAGCGGTTGCCGGGCTTATCCCAGCCCGTAAGGCGGTCAGCATCAAACCCATTGATGCACTCAGATACGAATAACCACTATTGTTAACCATAAAGATCAGCATACAATGAAAAAGGCTTTGAAAATTTTAATTGGCATCGTTGTCCTGGTTGTCTTTGTTGGCACCATCGTTTACCTGTATCAGAAATCACAGGCCAAACCGGTCGTTTTTGATACTACCACGGCACAGGTTACAAACATCGTTAAAAAGACAGTCGCCACAGGCAAAGTAGTGCCCCGAAAAGAGATTGAAATCAAACCCCAGGTTTCAGGGATAATTTCAGAACTTTATGTTGAAGCCGGACAGAAAGTTAAAAAGGGGGATATGATAGCCAAAGTGCGCATTATTCCCAATATGATTAACCTGAATGAAGCTGAATCGAGGGTAAACCGGACAAAAATCAACCTGGACAATGCCAGGCAAAACTACGACCGTCAGAAGTCGCTTTACGACAGCAAGGTAATTGCCATTGCCGAATTGCAGACTTATGAAGTCGCCCTGAAAACGGCCCGTGAAGATCAGGATGCTGCTGAAAATAACCTTCAGCTTATCCGCGAAGGAATTACCAAAACTGCCGGTGCGGTGAGCAATACCATAATCAGATCAACCATTGAAGGAATGGTATTGACCGTTCCGGTTGAAATTGGCAATTCCGTAATTGAAAGTAATACTTTCAATGATGGAACCACCATCGCCACGATAGCCGACATGGGTGAGATGATTTTCAAGGGAAAGGTTGACGAATCGGAAGTTGGTAAACTGCACGAAGGTATGGAGCTGATTATGACTGTCGGTGCTATTGATACCGAGAAGTTTACCGCCAAACTTGAACATATTTCGCCCAAAGGTGTGGAAGAAAACGGTGCCATTCAGTTTGAAATACGCGCTGCCGTTTCACTGAAAGACAATCTCTTTATCAGGGCCGGATATAGTGCTAATGCCGATATCGTGCTCGAACAACGCGACAGTGTGCTGGCTGTTCAGGAGAGCCTGATTAAGTATGACGGGGATACAGCCTCCGTTGAAATTGAAACAGGCCCCCAGGTATTTGAAAAAAGGATCATCAAAACCGGGCTAAGCGATGGCGTCAATGTTGAGGTACTCTCTGGCATCACCAAACGAGATAAACTTAAGATTCAGAATGCGCCTGCTGCTGATCAGAAAAAATAGCAGAAACCCGAAACCAGTATAAGTCCAGTCGCCCGTTTAGTAAATCAGGACTGAACTCCTGTCACAAATCAGTCAGGAAATGCATAACCGGACGAGGGAAACGGGGGCAGACCGGCCCGCAGAACAAGCATAATGCAGGGAAGATCGGTAAAGCGCCTTTACTTCATGATACATATTAGAGGGAAATAAGTTAAAGTACATTAATTTCCGTGATTCCCATGTATCCGCTTGCTTTCAGAATTAACAACAACTCTTTCACGGCATTCCGTTCATGCCGGAGATGCATCTCTATTCCATCCAGCAATAAACCTGTTTCACCTTCCGAAACCCACCCTTGAATTAAACACTTTCCCAGGATAAATGTTATATATGTTATGTACGCATAATTTTCATATCTCCATAACCTGCATAAATAATCTGAATCAATGGCTTACTCATCAATTACAAAAAAAGAACCTGTCGACCGGTGGATTATCGATCCTATGAAACGCTTCCTGAATAACAGCACCATGAGTGGAATTGTGCTGTTTTCGGCCGCATTACTGGCTATTATCCTGTCAAATTCACCCTGGTCAGAGGCATTTCACCATTTTTGGGAAAACAAATTCTCGATAGGATATAATGAATGGCAGCTTTCAAAGAGCCTCCACCATTGGATTAACGACGGGTTAATGGCCGTATTTTTCTTTGTGGTCGGACTTGAGTTAAAACGTGAAATTATAAGCGGAGAACTCAGGAATCCCCGGGCTGCGATGCTTCCTATTGCTGCAGCTGTTGGTGGTATGCTGGTCCCTGCTCTTATCTTTCTAATATTCAACCCTTCCGGCGAAGCATCGGGCGGCTGGGGAATTCCCATGGCCACCGACATTGCTTTTGCGTTGGGTATTCTTTACCTGCTGGGAGACAAAGTTCCTGTTTCTTTAAAGATATTTCTCACCGCCCTTGCCATTGCCGATGACCTTGGTGCTGTGCTGGTAATAGCATTTTTCTATACTTCTGATATTAATATGATAAGCCTTCTGACCGGAGTCGGATTTCTGGCAGTTCTGATTATCGCCAACCGGATTGGGGTCAGCAATACGCTTTTCTATGGCATTGTCGGAATCGGTGGATTGTGGCTGGCATTTCTGATGTCGGGGGTGCATGCTACCATTGCCGCGGTGTTGGCGGCTTTCACCATTCCGGCAAAAGTAAAATACTCTGAAGCTGTTTATGATAAAAAGCTCACTGATCTGCTGGCCAGGTTCAGAGAAGCCCGTCCCAACGATTCCCCTACTGTAACAACTGAGCAATTACACATTCTTGAGAAGATCAGATATGTATCTAAGAAAGCGCTGACACCATTGCAACGACTCGAACACTCTATGCACCCACTGGTTGCCTTTATTATTATGCCTTTGTTTGCCCTTGCAAATGCCGGTATTACGCTTTCTGCCAACAGCCTGACGCTGATGACCAGTAACATTACGCTGGGCGTCTTTTTCGGGCTCCTGATTGGAAAAGTTACCGGAGTGGTTGGGTTTGTATCTATCGTAACCCGTCTGAAATGGGCTGTGCTGCCGAAGGATTTTACCCGCCGTCACCTGCTTGGCGCTGGTTTCCTTGCCGGAATTGGGTTTACTATGTCTCTTTTTATCTCCAATCTGGCTTTCGAACATAAGGTTTATGTCGAAGAGGCAAAAATGGGTATCCTCATGGCTTCTATCGTTGCAGGATTGATCGGATATTTTATTATAAAAACAGCTAAAACACCGAATTAATATCGTGCGGCACATATTGCATCCGCTATTTAATCTGCCTGAGCAACTTAACCTGCTTTACTAACTGATCGCCCAAGCCAATGCTATACCCTTCTGAATGCCAGGTAATTTCACCTTTCGGATTAATTACTACCACCACAGGTAATTGTGGCGAACCATCAATACTACAAACTGTTTTGATCGAGGCAGCAACCGCTGACAGATGGTCAGACCCAAAAACTGAATGCTCAGGTATTCCCTTGTAAACGGCCGGGTTAAACCCGTTTCCCAATTTGTCTTTCGCTACCAGAAAAAGCACAGGACCACCCCAGGCATCCAATCCAGATTTTACTGTTTTGATGTCTTCCATCAAGTGTTTAGTAGGCTCCTTCCCGGGATCAATTACTGCAACGATCATCCCTTTTTCGCGATCAAAATCCTGTAATTCAGATGATTTACCGGTGCCAAGGTTCTTAAAGGATGCTTCCTGATCAGCCTTGCCCAATTTACCTGACTGTTGATTCTCTGATGCCAGTTCAATGGCAACTTTGGTCGGTTGGTTTAACTTCACATTAAAATAACTGATCCTGCACAGCACCGACCCATCGGGTTGCCGGTTGCCGGTAATCAAACGGTAGTAGCCAGTATCCACGCTCAGCCTGCAGGGGAACGATTTCAGATTTTCGTCATTTTCGTAATCAAGACTGATGAAACGACCCTTTTCGAACCGGGCGATTGTATAGTGAATATAGTATTGAGGGATAAATGTTTTATCCTTTGAATTGTTCTCCAATACAATCTCACCCTTTGCCCCTGACGACGCAACCCGTTTGCTGAAATACACTTCATTCCACTCACCTTTCAGGAAGAACTGAGGCACCCTGGTAGCAGGTTCAAGCCTGGCAGGTATCCCGAAACTACGGCAGATTGAAACAAACAACAGATCACGGGAGTATTGGTCTGCCATTTTAAGCTGCAATACACCTTCAGGGCTAACCGGAACACCATAATAATTGCTTACTGTATCGAGGCGGATATTTTTTGTTATCCATTCAACAATTTCCGCGGGATTCTGCCTGAAGGATTCTGCCTGTTCAGCGGTAAAGAACTGCTGATGATAACTCCTCCATTTGGTCACGAGTTCACGTCCAATTCGTGGTAATAGCACAAACCGTTCAACCATAGCCTGATCTGTTTTATCATCAACCCCGGTAAACCTGGTCGCTGCCCGAAGATGATCCAAAAGCGTAGTTGCCTGTATATCGTGCAAATCCTTCTCTGAGATCCCGGCCAGCAGATTCATTCCGGCACCCATTTCAGTGGATGAAAGTCCGTTTACAAAAGCAACAATTTCTTTCCAGTTACCCCGGCTAAGCACTATAAAATTCCATAATTTTTGGGCATTTACACCTTTTTTCGTAGCCAGTTTTGAAATTTCAACCGAATCAACGAAAGTGCTAATATAGGCATTACGGATAGAGTCTTCCTGTTGAAGCCGCCGGTTATTCTCATCTGTTTTCGACTGGTCAACAGGTGTTAAAGCCTGTTTTACAGGAGGTGTCAATGTCAGATTTTCTGATGGAAGATTGTAATCAGTTTTGTGGAGTTTCAAAAACACTGTGTCGGACGATTCACCTCTTGCGACTTTATAGCTGAATTGTCCTTCTTTAGATGCCCAGATCAACAGGTCACCCAAACCGGTTGTGGCAGAGCAAATCCCTTTTTTATCCGTAAATATTGTTGCAATCGGGTAAAATTCAGCGTAGTTATAAAGTGAATATTCTACCCGTACTTTCTCAATTGGTTGGCCATCGGGTCCGGTCACCTTTACGGGAAGTATTTTGGTTTTTGTATAATTATTCAGGAGGTTCAGCCTTGTAAACAGGTCGTTTTTCTCCAGCACTTCTGCATTCCCATGATATTGTCCGTAAACAAAAGTGTGCGTCATCATGGCGCGTTTTACCGGCTCGGCAAACCAGGCCATGTCGAGCTCAGGTTCTGGTTCGCAGGCACCCATAAAATGCCATTTTCCGTCGATCCATACTTCCACCCAGGCATGGTTGTCGTCTGTGTGCGCCCAGCGCGGCGTGTACACCTGGCGGGCAGGAATGCAAACCGACCGCAAAGCGGCTACAGTAAACGTCGATTCTTCACCGCAACGACCAAAGGCTGTTCTCACGGAAGTGAGCGGCCCCGAAGTGCGCTCATCGGTTGATTTATAAACAACTTTTTCATGGCACCAGTGGTTTACCTCAAGCGCAGCATCGGCCATCGCCATATCTTTAATCCGGTCTTTCAGTTCTCTGAAAAAAACCTGCCGGGCCGTATCTGTATATTCATTGTTTACGCGATATGGCAATACAAAATGCAGAAACTCCGCTTCGGGAATATCCTTCCCCCAGTTGAAGAAAGACTTTGCTTCCAGCGCAGACCGCACCTGCGCCAGGTTGTAAATTCCATCGTTCATGGCCAGATCGCTCAGGGGCACAAAGGCGTATAGAAACTCCAGCCCTTCCTTTTCGGCGATGGTCAGTTTATTCTCAAAAACGCCAAACAACACCGAATCCCGGCCATACGCCATATTCTTCTGCTTCAAAAACTGATCGTGAACCAGTGTACGGTAATCCTTATCTGTAATCAGGTGTTCCCCTGAATTGGGGTTACACGCTGTTATAAATATGACAATCAGTGCAATAGCTGAGGTAAATTGTTTCATTCCCGGGTTCTTTAGTAAGTCCGAAATTAGAAAAGATTTGATTTGGATTTCACATTTGCTGAAAAAACGCGAAATAGATGGAATTTGCCGAAGTTTGGGTCTATCAAACATTATGTAACACCGCTTAAACCAAATGAAACCAATATCGTTTTTATGACTAATTCTGGGGTTAAAATATTTTAGCCAGAAAACAGGAGTGCAGAAATTCAGGTTAAATTTGAAAATAAGTCTGTGTGGCTTTCTCAAAGACAAATTGCTGAATTATTTGAGAAAAACACCGATAATAAAGGCTTTCATTTGAAAAACAATTTTGAGTCGGGTGAGTTGGACGAATTTTCAACTACCTGGGAATCCCCGGAAGTTCAAAAAAGAAGATAAAAGGGATGTTCAACGAAAAATATTACTCAATTGCCTAACTCTGGTATTTTTAAATAAATTGATCCGGCGATTAACATATTTAGCATTTTATTTGTTAACATTACAAAGCACTATGTTTAATATCAATAATTCGGTTTTTGATTGTAATCCGTTTAAGGATTAGAAAAACTGCATTGTAAAGAACTAAAGAGGCTTTCCATACGCGGGAAGCCTTTTTTCATGCCGGAGTAAATAAAATGTCTCACTTTAAATAATGGTTATGTGTGGAATAGTAGGTGTATTTGATCTTAAAACTGCCTCTCAGGATTTGAGACTACAGGTGCTGGATATGTCGAAAAAAATCAGACACCGGGGGCCCGACTGGTCTGGTATTTATTGCAGCGACAAAGCCATTCTGGCCCATGAACGGCTTTCCATTGTGGATCCTCAGTCAGGCGGGCAGCCGCTGAAAAGCCGTGATGGCAACCTCATCTTATCGGTAAACGGTGAGATCTACAATCATGCGGAGCTGCGTAAGTCACTTGCTATAGACTACGATTTTCTCACACACTCTGATTGCGAGATAATTCTGGCACTTTATCGTGAAAAAGGCATCCATTTTCTGGAAGATCTGAATGGAATTTTTGCTTTTGCCCTTTATGATGTTGAAAATGATTGTTATCTGATTGCCCGCGACCACATCGGTGTGATTCCACTTTACATGGGATGGGACAAATCAGGCAATTTCTATGTGGCATCTGAATTAAAAGCCCTCGAAGGCACCTGCAACCGCATTCAGGAGTTTTTGCCCGGTCACTACCTGTACAGCAAAGAAGGTGAGATGCGCAGATGGTACACCCGCGATTGGACAGACTACTCAAACGTGAAAGATAACCAATCCAACATACACGAATTTCGCGTGGCGCTGGAAGAAGCGGTACACAGGCAATTGATGTCGGATGTACCTTATGGGGTGC
>JBBQBC010000167.1:0-8637 GCA_038317155.1 Bacteroidales bacterium | reverse complement strand
GGAGGCGTTCCCATTGCCTATGACCGCGTTTTAGCCACTCAATATGGTGTAAAAGCATTTGAACTGGCCCTGGCCGGTGAGTTCGGACGAATGGTTTCTTATCGTCACCCTCACATTACTTCTGTCACGCTGAAAGAGGCAATAATGAAGCCTAACCTGGTTGAACCTGACACCGCCCTGATGAAAACCGCCCGCGGTATCGGAATGTGCTTTGGAGATTAATCCAGATTCAGGCTTCAAGCGAAATAGCTTTTATTGAGAATAAAAAACCCGCTACCGGATAAGTAGCGGGTTTTTATCTTTTTATGGCAGCGTTGATATGAATCAGCACTCAGTTGAATTCATTATTTGCCTAAAACTACTTTTTGATGAATCTGATAGCATTGCCATCTTCTGTAACTATAAAATATAGTCCGTTACCAAGCGCAGAAACATCTGCCTTGCTGCTGTTCCTGAATTCAAGTAGTATGCGGCCAGTCAGATCGTGAATTGTGAAGTTCGTGTTTTCAGAAAGATAAATAAAACCATTGCTAACAGGATTTGGCCATATATTCATCTTTGGCAAATGGTTCTTTTCTATGCTTACCAAACTGTTTGTGCTGCCCGGCGTTGGAACATCGAAAAATTTCCAGTCAGGTGAAGCGTCTGTTACCCTGCCCATTGAAATATCAGTTAACTGAACTGAATAGGTGAATCCGTCAAGCAACGCGTAACCTGCTGTCGCGTTGTCGAAAAGCCCGATTTCTTCGGCATCTTTATCCAGCTTATAATTGGTATGAAGTGCACCTTGTTGGGGTTGTCCATCAGCCCATACAAGCAGGAAAGAACCGGAGGTCATGGTTATATCCGGTAATGCCCATTTAATGGGATTTGAAAGGTTGTCAGTCAGATACTTATCGCCCAGCCACACGGACTCTTCACCACCATTAAAAAGTTCAATCCAGTCTTCATATTCACCGTATTCATCGGTTATAGTAGAACTGTTGCTTGCCATAAACTCATTGATATACAGGTTGTAAGCATTTCCTGAGGGTATGGTGTATTGTACAGGTTCACAGGGCCTGGTAGAAGTCTGCTGATTGTTATCTGAGGCTTTTACGGAAAATTCAAAGAGTGTGTTTCCGGCCATTCCCGGAAGGCTGACCGAAAAAATCTGATCCCCGGCAATTGCATCGCCATTTTGACCATCATCGTGCATTGTTGTTTGTTGCCACGAACTGCCGTTTGACCGGTATTCAAGCTGAACCGAATTCAGGCTTTCGTCTTCTGCAAATGCGGTTACAAGCATATTCTGTCCGGTTTTGGGTGAATTATGCTTAATGTATTTCAATACCGGCGGGGCATTGGTATTATCTGCCTGTGCCAGGGCTATATTGTTGCGTGTAAGTATGAAAGGTTGAATACCTATCGGCACATGGGCACCGGTTCCTGCTGTAAAGGATGTATAGAATGAATTGATGGTATAGCCGTAATCGAGCGGATAATAGGGGTCAGTGGCCACATAATCATCCAGTTGCGCCTTCAGAGCAGTTAAAGTATTTAAAAAATCCTGGCTGCCGGTAACCTGACTGATGACCTGTTTAATGTAATAAGTAAACTGTGCCCTGTATTGAGGAACCTGCATCAAACGTTTATAAAGAGGCCTGTTTTCACCGGTATTGGACCAGTTGTAGATATTCCTCGCAGCCCAGTCAATGTTGAACCAATCAATCCCAAAGGTATTATCGGTATCGTAAGGGATATATTCAAACAATCCGGATTCGGAATTGTGGTACAAATAAAAGTTGTTTTTGTTATAGATGTACCCATCCCAATTGGCTGTCAGCACATCAATGGCAGCAATTTTAAGGTAATCCTGCACATTGAATACCTTTTCGAGTTCACAAGGCAGATTGGCAAGTGGTGTGTTGTTCAGAATATCAATAAATCCGGCAAGGTCACTGTAGTCATCAGCCTCTTCGTTGGTTTTAAGTTCATAGGTACGATGGTCGCCCGACATAAACTTATAGGCATCCGGGTTTGATCCCTTGTAGGTCAGATCAGCCGGATAAAGGCATTTGTAAAAATTACCGTTGTTGTTGCCGAAATAGGTTTTTACAAATTCTTCGTCAATGTGTTCGCAGTTCAGATAAAGACCGTAATAATTCCCGTTGATGTAAACCTGCACGTGGTTTGCCCTGGCACCTGCAACCTCCGAACGCCGGGAGATATCCCAGAAAAGCCGGGCCCTGACCACCGATGGGTCATTGTGTTCCCCGTTTAGGTTCATTTTCTCAACTCCGTAGTATTTTCGCCCCTGAACCCAGGTGTTGAAAGAAACTTTAAAAGATTTTTTAGCAGAAACCCTCGAGGTATTGCCCCGCAATCTGAAACCGATATCCCTGATGGTATCATGCACATTTCCATTGTCATAAACAAACACCGCATGGAATTCCATGTTACTCTCAACATTCTCATAAATCCAGTTTAAAGTGTCGGGATTTATCAGGATATCGACTCTGGGAACGACACTCTTAATATAAAGTTCACCGTCGGCCGGAAAAAGAGGTTGTGCATGGGATCTGAAGTTGAGGATCAATCCTGAGAATAAGAGTATCAGTGCGAATAGTCTTTTCATGGTGAGTGATTGGCAGTTGTAGTGAAGTTTATGGCAAAGGTACTAAAAGTTTCAGGCTGATGACTGGCTTCGGTGACTGAACAGAAAAGCAGGACTGAAAATGAATATCCATTACTTTTGTTGAAATGAGAATAGGCATAATCGGGTATGTATTGTTATTATTGCCAGAAAAAAGAGTTGTATGTCATTAAATATCCCGGAAACGGAATTAAAACGTATTATAGTAGTTGGAGCTGGATTTGCCGGATTGAAGTTGGTGAAATCACTCAAGGGCAGTGGTTATCAGGTGGTGTTGATCGACCGTAACAATTTTCACCAGTTTCAGCCACTGTTTTACCAGGTGGCGACTGCCGGACTTGAACCAAGCGCCATATCCTTTCCTTTACGGAAAATATTTCAGAAACAGAAAAATGTACACATCCGCCTGACGGAAGTCACCAATATAGCACCGGAAAAAAAGCTTGTTCAAACAACCCTGGGCGATGTAGTCTATGACTATCTGGTGATCGCCACAGGAGCCAATACCAATTTTTTTGGGATGAAGCAGGTTGCTGAAGCCTCCCTGCCTATGAAAACTGTTGGTGAAGCGCTGAATCTCCGGAATACCATTCTCACGAACTATGAAGCTGCTTTAACCTGTGAGGACCCAAACGAAATAGAATCCTTACTGAATACTGTTATTGTTGGAGGCGGTCCCACGGGTGTTGAACTTGCCGGGGCCCTCGCAGAAATGCGCACTTATGTGCTGCCAAAAGACTATCCTGAATTAAATTTCCGTGAAATGAAGATCTATCTGGTAGAAGCTTCTTCTGCATTGTTAGGTAGTATGTCGGGCGCATCATCACGACAAGCCGAAAGGTTTCTTGAAAAACTTGGCGTACAAATCCTGAAGGATATGCAGGTTACAGGATATGAGAACGACCAGGTTTTGCTCCATACCGGTGAATATCTCAGGGCTCATACATTAATCTGGGCAGCAGGGGTAAGGGGCGAAGCACCGGCTGGTATCAGCGGGGCCTATATAGGTCGGGGAAACCGGATCATCGTTGATGACTTTAACCGGGTGAAAGGGCTGGATTCAGTTTTTGCCATTGGCGACATTGCAAGAATGGAAATCGAAACTTTTCCAAACGGTCATCCGCAGGTAGCTCAGGTGGCCATACAACAGGCAATTAACCTTGTGGCTAATCTGAGACGGGAGCTGAAACAACTTAAATGGAAACCATTCAGGTATCGTGATAAAGGTTCTATGGCCACCATTGGCCGCAACAAGGCAGTTGTTGATCTGCCGTTTCTGAGTTTCCATGGCTTTATTGCCTGGCTGGTCTGGATGTTAGTACACCTGATGTCGATCGTCGGTGTTAAAAACCGGATGCTCATCTTTATTAACTGGCTTTGGAATTATTTAACTTATGATCAGTCGCTCAGGCTGATCATGAAACCGGGAAAGGGAAGTGCCTGATTCCCAGGTGTCATGATGTTACTGTTTGCGTTTATAAATACCCGAATTGACATTTCTTAGATTCTTTAATTATTTTTTTTAGTCAGAAGCAGTCATTGGCTAAATCGCCGGACTGCCGACAGGGTGCAACATCCGGGACATACATTGTCATAATCATCCAACGCAGATTGAAAGGGATATTTCATCGCCTTTTGGCAACAAAAATGAAATGATGTTGAAATTTTCAGCATATAGAGGTGACTTATTTTAATTTTTCTCAAATTCCAATGTTTCTGCAAGACAATTTGTTTACAGTATGGCCTCCTGTCTGAAAATCAGGTGGATTTCCGGCAATTTCAGGACACTCTGGTACAATGGCAGAAAATTAGTTGTCAGCATAATAAGGTTTTTGGGAAGTTTCGATTTTATTTTTTAAATAGATTAAAAATTTTAATAATACTAAACAATTATAAATCAAATACATAGAACCTATTTATTGAAAATTGATAAAATATTGTTTAAATAATATTCAAAAACATTAAACAATATCCGGGAACCGTGGTTTATAGTTGTGTTCAATAATTTAAACTAAACATTAAACAAAATTTAACCATGAAAACAAATTTTTTAAAATTCAGACTGGCAATTATTGCCATAGCAGCCGTTACCATATTTGCATCATGTTCCAAAGACAAAAATGATGATAGCATGGATAGCAAGAACATAGTTCAGGTTGCAAGTTCCAATTCAGATTTTTCAATTCTGGTTCAGGCACTAGACAAAGCCGGACTTGGTTCAACCCTTGAAGGAGCTGGCCCATTCACGGTATTTGCGCCGACCAACGCAGCTTTTAATACACTATTCACTCAATTGGGTGTTAGTGGAATCAGCGAGCTAAGCGCAGAAACACTCAGGCCGATTTTGCTTAATCATGTTATTTCAGGCAGTGTTAAAGCAATGAACATAACCACTGGTTATGTCAGTACATTCAACACCAATGCTCCAAATCAGAATAGTGTAAAGCTTTTTATCAGCAAGGGCAGTGATGTTATGGTTGATGGCAGCAAGGTGGTTACCGCTGACGTTATGGCTTCAAATGGCGTTATTCACGCCATCGACAAAGTCATTCTCCCATCAAGTGTTGTAAGCCATGCTATCAACAATCCGAATTTCAGTATTTTGGTTCAGGCAGTTGTAAAAGCTGGTTTGGTCGAAGCTTTGAGTGCTCCGGGCCCTTTCACAATTTTTGCGCCAACCAATGATGCTTTTAACGCATTGTTTGCAGCACTAGGTGTATCAGGAATCGGTGATCTCACGGCTGAACAGTTGACCCCAATCCTTCTTTATCATGTAGTTTCAGGTAATGTTATTGCATCGCAGGTCTCAACTGGTATGGTACCTACCCTCAAAGCCGGAAGCAATATTAGTATTGTTGCCAATTCGATGGGTGTTAAGTTAAATGGTAATTCAAATGTAGTGGCAACTGATGTTCAGGGAACAAATGGTGTGATTCATGCCATCGATGCAGTTTTGATCCCATAATAATTCACGATTTACAAGTAAAGGCCTGCCGGATATTCCTGTAGGCTTTTTGCATTTTTTATAGATAGTGTTAGACAATAGTTCGGTAAGTTTAAGAATCACGCAAAGACGCAAAGACGCAAAAAATTGATTTTCAAGCATTTGGAAATTAAGAAGCTGTTTTAATAACTATTTGATTTTCAATTTAATGCAAAAATTTAACGATGTATTGATTAGATGCAATTTCACTTTATGGGTAATTCTGCTAAAAAATGCTAATTGATTTCAGGCATTTTATTCATGAAATCCTTATAGTTCATTGTAGTTTAATATGGAGCTGGAAATTGGATACCCGTCTGATCGACTAATGATTGCTTCTCAATAATTATTGAGTTGGTCAGTCGCTTTGAAACTAGAAATTCCTAGTCGTAACCTATCTGGTTCTCCAACTTATTTATTTGTCAGACCCATCGGAAGGATGATTGTAATTCCTTATCTTTGTCCTGCATCTTAATGAAATCGGAAAATACACATTATCAATTATATATGTTCAATAATCGTTTCGAAGCCGTTATATTCGACCTGGATGGTGTCATCACCAAAACCGCTTTGGTTCACAGTTCTGCCTGGAAAACAATGTTTGATGGCTTCCTGAAAGAGTGGGAAGCCAAAAATGGTGAACCATTTCGTGAGTTTACCCATACCAATGATTATCTGCCTTATGTTGATGGCAAACCCAGGTATAAGGGGGTTGAAGATTTCCTGAAATCGCGCGGTATTAATATCCCTTTCGGTGATCCTTCAGATACCCATGAAAAGGAAACAGTCTGTGGATTGGGCAACCGCAAGGATTATGCATTCAATGAAATACTTAAACGCGATGGTGTTGGGGTTTATGAAAGCACCGTTGCTTTTATCCATAAATTGAAAGCTCAGAACATTCACATTGGTGTGGCTTCGTCAAGCAAAAATTGTGGTCCGGTACTGGAAGCTGCCGGCCTGCTGCCACTCTTCGAAACCCGCGTGGATGGGGTGGTTTCAGCCGAACTTAAACTCAAAGGGAAGCCCGAACCGGATATTTTTACGACTGCGGCTGATAATATGGGTGTAAGCTATGACCGTTCAGTGATTGTTGAAGATGCTGTTTCGGGGGTTCAGGCCGGTCAGAAAGGCGCTTTCGGCATGGTGATTGGCGTTGCCCGGGAAGAAAATTCGCGTGAATTGCTGCTCAATGGTGCTGATATCGTGGTGGAAGATATGGAAGAAATTGATATCGAAGGGATTAATGAATGGTTCGATAAGGGGTTGGAAGATGATCAATGGTCAATCACCTACCATTCCTACGAACCTAAAAAGGAACGTACCCGTGAGGCTTTGCTGGCTGTGGGAAATGGCTATTTCGGTACCCGTGGCGCCATGGAAGAGACCGACTCTAACGCAGTAAACAATCCCGGAACTTACATTGCAGGATTATACAATCGTCTGGCCTCAAAAGTTGGAGACCGAATGGTTGAAAATGAAGACTTTGTGAATGCGCCAAACTGGTTGCCGGTCAATTTTAAGATTGATGGTGGTGACTGGTTTGATTTTAATAAGGCAGAATTTCTGGAATTTAAAAAGCACCTTGATTTCAGAACGGGTGTTTTCTCCAGATTTTTAGTTGTAAAGGATAAACAGGGAAGGAAAACTGAAATAGTTTCTAAACGCATGGCCAGTATGGCCGATCCGCACCTGGCTTCTCTGCAGTACACTATAACTCCGCTAAACTACAACGGTGAAATTACGCTGAGCAGCGGCATCAACGGTGACATTATCAACGATGGGGTGGAACGCTACAAACAACTGAATCAGCAACACCTGAAGCACAGACAACAAGGCTGCAAGGATAATATGGTCTGGGTTTCAGTTGATACTACGCAATCAGGAATAACCATTGCCGAAGCAGCCAATCATCGGTTGTTTATTGATGGTAAAGAGCATACAGCCACCGGATCAGCCTTGTTGAATCCTGCCAAAGCAACCCTGCAATTTAAAGTTAAAGCAAAGGCCGGAAAGGCTGTGTTGTTGGAGAAATTCGTCTCTATTTATACTTCTAAACCCGACGATGTTGCCGATCCTTTGGCCATAGCTATGAAAGTCGCAGCGAAAAACCTGCGGTTTGAAGAACTTCTGTCAGAAAGCGTGAAAGTCTGGAAACAATTGTGGGAAAAGATTGACATTCAGGTCAAAGGCAACCGCACGGATCAGAAACTCCTGCGCCTGCACCTGTATCATCTGATGGTTTCGGCATCGCTCCACAATGCCTCTATTGATGCCAGCTTTACGGCAAGAGGCTTGCATGGCGAAGCTTACCGGGGGCATATTTTCTGGGATGAGCTTTTTATTCTGCCGTTCTATAACCTGCACCTTCCGGAAGCTGCAAAGGCAACCCTTATTTACCGCTACAACCGGTTGCCCAAAGCACGCGAATATGCAAAGGAATACGGATACACCGGGGCTATGTTTCCCTGGCAAAGCGGAAGTGATGGGAGGGAAGAAACCCAGGTTGTTCACCTTAACCCATTGAATGGGGAATGGGGCGATGACTACAGTTCGCTGCAGCGCCATGTTTCGCTGGCTATAGCTTATGATGTCTGGGAATATTACCATACGACCGGTGATCTTGAATTTCTGAAAAAATATGGTGCCGAGATGTTCCTCGATATCTGTCGTTTCTGGGCAGGAAAATCGGAACTGAATCCGGCAACCGGCCGCTACAGCATTGACAGAGTGATGGGGCCGGATGAATTTCACGAGCAGTACCATAATTCCACCGAGGGTGGTCTGCGTGACAATGCCTACACCAACATTATGGTGGTTTGGGCCATTGACAAGGCTTTCGAAGTGCTCAAACTGATTGGTGAAGATGCAAACGGAGTTAAATCGAAATTGAACCTTTCCGACGAAGAATTAAATCGCTGGAAAGATATATCCGGTAAGCTGAATATTGTTATTTCACCGGAAGGGATTATCTCGCAGTACGATGGTTATTTCGACCTGAAAGAACTTGACTGGGAAT
>JBBQBC010000166.1:0-8681 GCA_038317155.1 Bacteroidales bacterium | reverse complement strand
TTAACTGTCACGAGTCCGGAAATACGCATCATCCAAGGAAACTCTATGCAAGCAGGGAGAAACATCACCTGACCTATCGCTATTTTAGCACGCTTTCTCATTTCTCTGTCGAATCGTCAGTAAACCTGCCATGGCCTGATTATTGAATATCGTTAATTAACGACAGTCTGGTTGATGTGATTCCGAATAAATGTATTTTGCTTTTCATATTGATCATTTTACTGAATTGCATCTGCGCCGGGAAAAATACCTGGGATCACTATGATATCTGTGCTTTTGCAGAAAAACAACTACAATCAACACAATCAGAGATAATCTTTTAAGATAACTTTATATGAACAGGCAAATAAACCTTAAATCGAGGCCCACAGGCATTCCAACGGAATCAAATTTTGAAATGGTCGAAACCAAAATACCCTCGTTGAACGATGGTGAATTGCTGGTTAAAGCAACCTTTATTTCAGTGGACCCCTATATGCGCAGCCGGATGAGCGATGCCAAATCCTATATTCCGTCTTTCGAAGTGGGCAAGCCCATGGACGGAGGCGTGGTGGCCGAAGTCATCGAAAGCCGGCATCCTGACTTTGTAGTCGGTGATGCCGTTCTTGGTCACCTGCAATGGCAGGAAATTCAGGCTGTAAAAGCTGAAGGTGTTACAAAACTTAACAAATCGGTCGTGCCACTCAGCTATTACCTTGGAATACTGGGTATGCCCGGGCTTACGGCATATTTTGGATTGAATGAAATTGGGAAACCTATGGCAGGTGAAACCGTGGTTGTTTCGGGTGCTGCCGGCGCTGTGGGCATGGTAGTCTGCCAGATTGCCCGCCTGAAAGGTTGCCGTGTTGTTGGAATTGCCGGCAGCGATGAAAAGAACGCCTATCTGAAAGACGTTCTGAAAGTAGATGAAATCATTAATTATCACACCGAAAAAAATATAAAAGCTGCAATTGCCCGCGCTTGTCCCAACGGTGTGGATGTGTATTACGACAATGTGGGTGGTGAAATTTCAGATGCCGTCATTTCCAATATCAACAAGTACGCACGTATTGTACTTTGCGGACAGATTTCGACCTACAACGATACTGAGATCCCGGTCGGACCTCGCCCTCAGCCAATTATGGTGAAGAAAAGCGCCATGATGCAGGGTTTTATTGTCAGCAATTACTCCGACCGTTTCGGTGATGGGGTAAAGCAACTGGCACAATGGCTTGGCGAAGGTAAACTTACTTACCAGGAAACCATCGTACAGGGATTTGAAACCTTGCCAGAAACTTTTCTCGGACTTTTCCATGGCAAAAATACAGGTAAGCTGCTGGTTGAAATGAAGGCCTGAATATGAAAAATGTTTGAAGAGTCTGACACTTCGATTTGGTTCGGTTTCGCTCCGTTTACAAATAATTTTAAACAACAATCAAAATCTATAACCCAAAAATTAAATCATGAATAACTTTAATTTCTATAATCCTGTCAAAATAATTTTTGGCAAGGGTAAAATTGCGGAACTCAGTAAAAATGTTCCTGAAAATGCCCGTATTCTTATGACTTACGGAGGTGGAAGCATCTTTGAAAACGGAGTTTACGACCAGGTAAAGGCTGCCTTGAAAGATTTCAACGTGGTTGAATTCGGTGGCATTGAACCAAATCCTCACTACGAAACACTGATGAAAGCAGTATCGGTTGTGAAAGCCGAAAAAATCGATTTCCTGCTTGCAGTAGGTGGCGGTTCTGTGCTGGATGGCACCAAATTTATTGCTGCCGCTGCCCTTTACGAGGGAGAACTGGCATGGGATATTGCCGCAAAATCAATAGCCGTAACCAAAGCTTTACCCCTCGGTGCAGTGCTGACCCTGGCTGCTACAGGTTCCGAAATGAACAGCGGCGGCGTGATTACCCGCGAAGCAACTCAGGAGAAATTTGCATTCGGATCGCCGGTGCTTTTCCCGAAGTTCTCAATTCTCGATCCGCTGGTTACTTACAGCCTCCCCCAGCGCCAGGTTGCCAACGGAATTGTGGATGCTTATGTGCATGTCATAGAACAATACCTGACTTACCCGGTAAATTCGCCCGTTCAGGATCGTTTCGCGGAAGGAATTCTGCTCACCCTGATCGAAGAAGGCCCGAAAGCTACCAACGCCGGAACGCCGGATTATGAAAACCGTGCAAACCTCATGTGGGCGGCCACCATGGCACTGAATGGCATAATCGGTGTCGGGGTAAGAAATGACTGGTCAACCCATATGATAGGTCACGAACTTACGGCTTTTCATGGCATCGACCATGCCGTTACATTGGCAATCGTGCTTCCAGGAGTGCTAAGGCTGATGAAAGACAAACGCCGCGAAAAACTGCTTCAGTATGCCTCGCGTGTATGGAATATTACAGAAGGTACCGATGAGCAAAAGATTGAATCAGCCATTCAACAAACAGAAACATTTTTCCGCCAGGTTGGCATTTTAACCCGTTTGAGCGAACATAAGGTGGGTCAGGATACCATTGACCGTATAGTTGATCGTTTTACGCAGCGCAAAATGCGAGCTGTCGGAACTCAGCAGGATGTAAGTGTCGCCAATGTGGGCGAATTGCTACAAACCAGGCTTTAACAGGTACCTGTCCTCCATTTTTTAAGTGCCGTCTGAACAATACCTCAAGTACTGGCAGACGGTACTTTTTTGCAGCTATTTAACCCCTATTTTGGCAGGGCGCTAAATATAATATAAGATAATACAATAAAGAGATTCGCTAAAGTCTTTTGCATATAAACCAGCAAGCCTTAAAAGGGTGGAATAGTACCATTCCAGTTCCGCCGCTTCTTCACTGATCAGGCTTTCCCAATCGTATTGCTTTGGAATATTCATCTCCCGTTTTTACGTCGGTTTGGTATATTCATCGGCCATTTTCAGAAACAGCAGGTAGGTCAACTGTGCCAGGTAATCGCCAAACCCAACGCCCACTTAGCGCAAGGAATTGCAGAAAGACCAGACTTTGGAGACTATGAAGAAGATGTTGTTGCTCTTTTCATTTTTATCGTTATCGTGCAACTATTCGTGCAACTTATCATGCAGATTATTGTCAATACAGGTGTAAGGTCTCTTATGGATTTTATGTTTTATTCAACTGCTGAATCATATACTCCGTTAACTGGTAACCGCCTGTTTTTGGAGCACCAACGTGCTTCACAAGTTTACTTATTTTTTGTAAATCTCTTCTGATTGTAACTTCTGAAGTATCAAACGCTTTTGCCAGATCTCCAGATTTCATACCCGGTTTTTCTGTTATAGCTTTTATTATTGCTATCATTCTTTGTTTTACTGTATCACTTACTGTATCATTTACTGTATCACTTACTGTATCACTTACTGCATCACTTACTGTATCAATTGTTCCTTCAACAGCTCCTTCAATAGCTCCTTCAGGTTTAGGAATTACCATTTTAAAAACATGTCCCTCGATAAATTGAGCCTTGACACCATGAGAATACTCATTAATTAACCTGGTAACATTAAGAACTCCGGAACCCAGTTCATCAACCCTGCCAAGTTGAATAAAAAACTTAGCCAGAGCAGGGTTTTTAGTAAAAGGAGCAAAATTGAACGGATCAATCGGTCCTTCGCCATGAGGATTGTTCGCGTTTTCAGTTTCAACCAGGTTGGTATAGATGATTAAAGAGCAAGGATAGGCATCGGTATATTCGCGGTGAACAATCAGATTGGCAATAACCTCCCTAAATATTTTAGCACGAAGGCTTACCCGTTGGTCGCCTTCCATATAAAACTTGTCGGGCAGGTGCTTAGCAACAAATGCCATAAGTTGCTCGTAAGCCTCGATCAAATTGGTTTGAATGTATTCCCGGTCATCGTAACGATTGGTTTTTTCAATCCGGACCAATGCATCAATTTTATAATGCGGCACAATTTGCTGAATTACTTCATCCTTTCCAAACAATAAAGCGGCAGCTAATGTATATCCTTGTTCACCCGTTTGGAAATCATGTTTCCACAAACCAGCCTTTTCCAACATTTGTGCATCGGTTAATGCCAACCAGGGGTGATTGGGATTATTGCTGCGGATCAAATTCCGGACTTTAGGGAATAATTCTGCTTTAAAATCTTGAAAATGCAAGGCAGGATATAGTATTCCTTCAGTATAATGGTTGCGTTTTCGGTTGTATATTTCAGCAATCTGGTGAACGTGGGTAACCTTGAAATCACCGTCGTTACTGCGGCTATAAATTACATTGGCGGTTTTGTGTACCTGCGAACTGGCCGGAACCTGCAGATGAATAATCCAATCCCCATCTATCTGACATGATTGTGGATAGAGGATAAACGGCGGATCGAGTTTTTGCGTGTTGTTAGAAAGATTCACAAGGTTGGTAATCATGGTTGAAACCTGCGACTCGACTACACCTTTAACTATCCCATTATCACCAGCACCTAAAATGATATCTCCGCCATCCGTGTTTAGCATTGCGCAAATGGTTTCAAAAAGATTTTCAGGCAAAGCCCTGGTAGCCTCCTTGAATTCGAGGCGGATATCTTCGCGTTGTGTAAGCAGTTTTCGTACTCTTTCGATATTCAATTTTATCCTAATTTAATGAACAACAATTTAATTACCTTCCTTCAGAGGTGTTTGTTTCAGAAAAGCAAATATACTCCAATTAATCGCCAAACCCGAAGCCCACATCGCAAAGGGGATTGCAAAAGGATCAGATTTTGGAGATTATGGAGGAAGTGTTGTGGGTCATATATTGTAAAAATTGTCTTGTTTCCAGTTTTTGGGATTGTTGACGATATAATTGGAAATCCGTTGGAATGATCCCTCGTCCCGGATTATACTATCGTGAAATGATCTTTGCCATTTGAATGTATAGACAGGTCGCGAGCTGTCTGTACATTCAATCAAATGAATCTGTTTAGATACAGTGGTTTTATAGGCACCCATTAATTCGGATAACGATTTGATTTTTATTGTTTTGGATTCCCGTACCCGCATATGATCAATTTCTATTATTCCATGAATGTGATTTGGCATAACAATGAATTCATGTAATACAACGTATGGATATTGATCTGCCAACCAATACCATTGTTTTTCGGCAATTTTACCATATTCGTTCAATATCATTTGTTGTTCGGATGGTTGACCGAAACAACAAATCCGGTTATGAACGCACGATGTTACAAAATACAGATTATCCGTTGAATAATCGTATCCCTGCAGCCGGTTTGGTTTACGCTCGTGCATTATTTTAGTTTCCCTTCAAACGCTTTCTTCAAAATACGCTGCCTTAATATTTTTCTCCTGCTGAATACTATTGAAAATGGACTCTTCCATATTATCTGGCAATGTAAATATACGCCAATTAATCGCCAAACCCAATGCCCGCAATGCGCAAGGGATTTTAGAATGACCAGACTTTGGAGACTACTTCGTTATCAGCCATAGACTATGGGGAATCAGGATTCCTGTTTTCAAGAATTTTGGCTTCGATATTTTGGATATACCAATTGGGGATTCTCTCGCTTTTAACAGTAACATTACCTTGAGAAACTTCTGCAATCAGACGTATTGGCAATTCCGTTGAATCAACCAGAAAAGCCCTGTCGCTGTATTTTATCCCCTCATAAAGAAGGTTTAGTGATCTGATGTATCTTTCTTTTATTTTTTCCAATGGAACTGAATGCCCACCTGCCAGAACCCTGCTCTTTACGCGCTCAACATTGATTATTACATCATCTGTTGTAATATAATACAAATAAACTTTAAACCCTTTTTCTCTAGCTGTTTTTATTAATTCAATTTTAGAAGGGTCAGACATAACTGTTTCAGTGGAAAAAGTGTCATCCAGATTCAAAAGTTTTTGCCGAATGAACTCTGATATAATTGCAGCCATGTATGAACTATAAGTTTCATGTCTTATAATGAAAATATTGTTTTTTACCTCAAATAATCCATTTAGATCGATCCCAGCTCTTAAAGCCAATGTTGAATGACGAAAGAAATCAAGTAATTCTTCATTTGTTACTTCAATTTTAAAATCAGAAAAAGGCAGTTTCCCATTCTCTTTTAAAACTGATTCAACTATATCAGGATTGATAAATATACCTATATTATAACCATAGTGTTGATGAATCCGGTTAAAAAGTGATGTTTTCCCTGAGCCATTGGGCCCGGCAAAAATCCTGATTTTTTTACTCACTTATTTTGACGTGTTCTATGGTATAGTGATTTTCCTTAATCTGTCTTTTCAGTTTTGTTATCTTGCCAAGTTTAACTTTCACAGATTTTGATTCTTTATAGATAATACCATTCTTAGCATAAATCACGGGGATTTCCCGCTCATCGTTGAACATCAAAATGGCTTTTGTAGCATCTTTAAGAAATGCAGGAGTTAAAGCATCATTCCATACTTTATTCCGTTTTTTGGAAGCATGAAGATCCCCTGGGCTTTTTCCACTCAGTGTTGCCTTTTTATTATATTTCACCAGGACTTCTTTACTAATTATTTTATTCATTCGTTTCTCATCCATTGTTCAAAGATACAATTTTAAGTTTATTTGTGTATTACAAGATAAGGAATTAGTTCTATAATTAAGCCAAAGTAACTGAGAAGAGATATTTGCAATTCCAATTTCATTTTTTGAATTCACATCACGTCCATCATAACTTGTAACTAAGTTGAGCGATTTGAGCAAAACAAAAAAAGCGCTTTAAAAAAATCCCGATAAGGAAATTGTTTCAATTCACCTGAACTGTAAATAATTTAGTGGTGAATTGATTAAAATTTCCTTATCGATTGAGCGATTTTCTTTTCAAATCGCTCAATTTGGGATATATTCAATACTTTCCCTTCAAACGCTTTCTTCAAAATACGCTGCCTCAATATTTTCCTCCTGCTGCATACTATTGAAAATGGTCTCTTCTATATTATCTGGCAATGTAAATATACCACAATTAATCACCAAACCCGCCGTCCACATCGCAAAGAGGATTGCAAAAGGATCAGGATTTGGAGACAATGGAAGAAGTGTTAATGCTTATTGATAAACATTCAAATTTGTTTTATTAATGTCCTGAAAGAAAACCTGGATATAAGTTCAAGATTTCTTTTAAAAGCCTCCATAGATAAACCTGACATTTCAGCAGAGAATGGATTTATCAATGCTTTAATTTTATCATTCAAATCAGCGTCAGCTAAAAAATCTTTGAACTCAAGATTATCATCTGCTTTTGATATCTCAGCTACAAATTCTTCTGCAAAAGCTGCATAACCTACTATAATGCCCAATATGAACATGATGGGCATAAATTCATCTTTCGAATAATCTCCCTTAACTTCCAGGCTTCCATGGGTCTTTATTATTCTGTAAATATTTACGTAACGGTTAATTGCCCGGGGTGTTTGACCAAAAAGGGAGGATATTTTCTGCATATAAGCAAGCTCTTCGGGTGTAAACACCATTCTTTCTTTAACCTTTTGTTCATTTCCCGATTCTTCTTCTTCTGCCGTGCCATGGTGTTCAGGGGAAACATTTTTTTCACCAGCAGTTACATCCGGGGCAGGCTTTGACGGTGTGTCTTCAGTCTTTGCTTTCTCCTTTACGGATGCACCTTCATTTGTGGTCTCCGTAGTTTTAATCTCAGCCATTTCTGAGCTCATCAGATATTGAATCAAATCTTCTCTACCTGTTTTATTGATTGGTTTCAATGCAAACGGTATCTGGAATATTTTCTCAAGGTAATCATAGGATGTTGCCGATCCTTTCAGTGTTGTATTGTCTTCTGCAGACTGCAACTTAGCAACTTTTTTTGCATCATTATTTTTAACATCCTTAGTGTTGGCGTAACCAAAGAGGTTCTTATATTTTTCCGATAATGCATTGTTCAACCATCGGGGATCCACGCCAACAATCACAACGAACAGCTCGAAAGCCAATAAAAGGTGGATGGCTTCAAGCACTCTTACAACCACGTCTTCACTGCAACGGTCTAAGTCATCGATATATAGAATAATACGATCAATTTTTAGCTGAACATCTTCAGGGTTAAACAATTCTTTCAATTCTTGCTTTTTTTCCTCGCTGATTGAATGCTGTTCTCTTAGCAATTTATCAAGCGTCAGAAAATCTTTACGAACCCATGAAATAATACCAAGTGCGCTACTATAGTTCGAATCTTTTGTCTTTTCATCAAGGAATTTAATCAGTCGCCTGCCGCTAAGTATTTCATTGATGTTTTCTTTGGTATCTGATATTTCGATATCCAGCTTTACAAGTGATTTTTGTAATTGATTTAATTCCGATTGTTGAGCAGTTAATACCGGATTCTCAACCTGCTCCCTTGATTCCATGGTTTTCTTTATACTTTGTAGCCGGTCCATAGCATCCCGTAAACCAATTGAGTAAGGCTTTATAGTTGTGATAATATTTGCCAGAATTGCAGCCAACACAGTGGTATATGTCCGAATGTGTAACGTAAAGGCAGCCCATTCAGCAGGGAAAAAATTCTTAAGTAAGGGTGCACATAGTATGGCAATTATGGCCACAATAATGACAATTGCCCATCGCCATCCTTTAAGGCTAAAAAACTCTTTGAAAAAGAATGCAGCTTTATTACCGGTATCCTGCAATTCCGAAATATATTGGTCTATTTTCTCTTTATTTTCAAAAACTTTTTCA
>JBBQBC010000165.1:0-8713 GCA_038317155.1 Bacteroidales bacterium | reverse complement strand
GTTGGAGTTGGGTCTGCAGGCTATTTGCTGAATGAGCCTGAAAATATCGCTCTGGTGTCGTATCGCGAATACATTTTGCCCACCGAAGTAGAATATCCTGCGTTTACGTTTGAAGATGTTGGCGTGATGAAACAATATCCTCTTTGGGAAATGTTCCCTGCCGGAGAGTCGAATACCCAACCATTCGGCAATCCTTCTACTTTCCTCAACGACAAGGTGTTTGTTCTTTTCCTGGAACTTAAAATGGAAGGCCTGCGCAACTGCAGCCCCAATAATTGCAACGACAAAGGCAAAGAAGTTACCGCAACCTTGCGCCATCTGCTGATACGGATTGCCGATTTAGAGAAAATTATTGCGGTTGCCCATAATCTGGAAGGCGATCTTACCGTTTCCGACCTGGGCGAATCGCTGCTTATAAGGCTTAACCTGCCCGACATCAGACTTCCTCGGTGGGATGTAGCCAGCACCTTCCCCGTATCCACCCTGAATGTATTGAAAGGGTTTCACCATGTTTTTACCTCGGATAAAATCTCAGAAAATGTCGGAAAAGCGCTATCAACAAGCTATCAAGCCTTTAAACCATTAATTGAAACCGCGTTTCCTGATAATCCCTTCAATGATTTCGGTGCAAGGTTTGGATTTCTTGACAGCCCTGTCCTGAAAGTCAATCAGTTGAAATTCATACAGTATTACTATGGATTTTTTGAAGATTTACTGAACGCATATGATGAATTTCGTTGGAAAGGCGTTGAACTGATGTGCGCCTGTTGCCCTCCTGAAGGATTGTTCCCGCGTCATTTGATGCTTGGGCTTGTAGATACTTCATCAGTGGCCAATCCGGGAATTTTCCGTTCGCATTTTATACCTTCCCCGGCGATGAGCAACTGCGAAGATAAAATCAGAAAGTTGCAAATGCTCTTCGCGAGGCTGGTGGAAATGGTGAACAAGTTTACTGACTCCCCTCCCCTGCCGCAATCGAGGCAAACCGGCAACTTAGCCGCTCAAATCCGCATAACGCCCGACAAACTGGCCGATGTTTCCTTGTCGGAAAAAGCCATTCCATATTACTACCTTCAAAATGGGCCACCCCATCTGTTCAAACTGTGGGATTATAGCAAAACAAGCCGCGGCCGGGCAAACCAGAACCTGAGTTTTCGTTCGGATGAATACAGTCCTGCAGCACCGGCGTTTGTTACAAACCCGCTCCGTTATGATCTGGAACCCTATAATTTTTTAAGGATTGAAGGCCACCTTGGACAGAATTATCAGGCTGCAATCAGCAGGATACTGGCCATGAAACAACAGTTCCGTCTCCCAATTGATGTCATCGCTCTAAGTACCGGTGTTTTCAACGAACAAAATCCAAATGTGCAGGTTGATGGATCATGCCACTTCAATGATCTTGAGGTTCAGTACAAGAGCCTGATTGCTGAGCTAATTGGCTTTCTAGGCAACAACCTGAAGTTCTTCTATGACCTCTTTTATGCTGACGCCAAGGGTTTAATTGATTCGCCTATTGTTTCAGTAGTACCCTGGTTCGTTGCCTACGATTCTGACTTCCGTGTTAAACCTGGCACACTGGGTGCATATCTCGAGAAGCGAATCTTTAATACCCAACTCACAAGCCCATACTTTGATCCTGGCAACCAGACAATCAACCTGTTCGAATTTATTGAGAACGCTACCGAAACAAACAAGGAACTTATCCTTGTTTATATTGGCTACTACATTGCCCGTTTCCCCGATGTTCTTCCGGAAGATCTGAATGATCTCGATCCGAATGAACTTAATATCCGTGAGAAAGACATCACCCGCGTAGCTGAAACCATTGAAATTAAGACTGAACAATTTTTTAATCAAAACCAGCAGGAAGAACCAGTAGTTAGGTGGGAAGATCTGGATGACCGGCTGGAAGCATTGGTTTACGGCCATTACAGCGATTCAATAAAAGTCCTCTTTAAAGAGTATCAGCGCCGGCTTAAAGAATTGAACAAAATGCTATATCTGAGTCATTACCTGAGAAAAAATCCAGGCATTCAGCACAAAGCAGGCGTGCCCATAGGGGGAACTTTCATTCTTGTTTACCATGGTGATGAAAGATCAGAAGAAGGTAAAATCAAGCCTGTTTCCGGAAACTTCCTGATCAAAGGACAAGTTGTTATTCAAAATCGAGAGCCAGTTCCGGGTGCTACTGTTCTTGTAAAAGGTTCCAATCAGGGAGCAACAACTGATTTTTCAGGCAATTTTGCTATCAGAACAAAGTCCTTACCGGTTATCCTACGCGTTGTTTTTGTTGGATTTCCTCCAATTGAAAGGCTGATTACAAAAGAAGGGTTCGTATTAATTGATATATTGTCAGGATCAGATAAAGAGGAGCCGGTTGTTTCATCAGATTTCTATTCCGGAGAAATTATTGCAGATTTTTATCTGCCCTATCTGTACAATTCCGATTGCGCCCCGGTTCAGTTTGTATTGCCGTTATTGCCCCCCTCTTTTAGCGTTGAAACAGGATGTACCGACGAGAAAGGCAATGCCAGGATTATTGTAAGCCCGGTAGGCGGCGCAGCTCCATACAAACTCAAAATCAATGAAGGCAATTTCACTGAAATAAGTGACACATTGATTCTGCAACCAGGTGAATATAAGCTTATTATAAAAGATGCTGAGGGAATAGATTCAACTCCACAAACCATTACAATCGCTCAAACAATTGTTTTAGGAACCCCGGATTTCAAATGCTCCGGTGATAACGATGAATACAGCGTTAAATTTGGAATCAGCGGTGGCACTCAACCTTACACCTCCAACATCGGAATAATTCAGAACGAAAAGTCATTCTTTGCAGAGGGATTGGTCAGTGAAACAGATCACGAGGTTGTTATTACGGATGCCCGTTCCTGTAAAACTTCATTAATTATCAACCATTCCTGCCGACCGGAACTCTCATTCACCACCAGGATCGGTTGTGCCAATGCTGACAATTACTCACAGGTTGAGATCATCCCTTCCGGTGGTAAAGCCCCTTATCTGGTGCAGATTGACGGACAGGAGTTTATCACAATCAATGAGCCGGTATTTCTCATTGCCGGTGAGCATGAACTAGTCGTTATGGATGCTGAAGGAACCAAAACACCGGACAAGGTTATTCAAATTCCCGATCGTCTGGAAATAGGTGAACCTGATTTCAAATGTAGAGGAATTGACAACCTCTATGTCGTTGAATTTAATATCTCTGGTGGACAACCACCCTACATGTCAAACATAGGGAAAATAATCAGAGATGAATTCTTTCTGAGTGATGACCTGGCAGGTAATACCGATGTTGAAATCATTATTAAAGATAACCGGGGTTGTAAAGTTTCCGTTATCGTCAATCATTCCTGTGAGGAACCAATTGAACTGAATTTTTCTTCAGAAATAAGCTGCACCTCTCCCGCTGGCAATTCTTTGGTGGTCATCACTCCTGAAGGTGGTTTGGAACCCTATTCTATTCAGATTGACACAACTCCGTTTCAGCCATTGAATGGTCCTTTTAAACTAACCGTTGGAAACCATCAGATTACCTTGAAAGATGCCAATGAGAACACTGGCTCAAAAAGCATAAACATACCGGAAGCATTTACGCTGACATTGGTGAGATTCGTTTGTAATCAGGAAAAAAATACCTATCAGGCAAGAATCAGGATTAACGGAGGGAAGGGGCCATATAAACTTTTTGATGGAACTCAAGTTACTGAAAATGAATTTACAACAGACACTATCCCGGGTGGCGAAAAAGCCAGCATCATAGTCTTCGACGACAGTAAATGTCAAGCCATTATTGATATTGAGCATACCTGCGACGAACCCTGCGACCTCCCCTGTGGAGGTGAATTGCTCGAAAGTGCTTATAGGTTATGGTTGCAACCACCTTCAAAAACCCAGAAGTACGAGATTTATCAACAAACCGATGAAGTCATCTTCAGGTTTAATGGTAAGTCTATTCAGTTAGAGAATACGAAACAGATTTTGCAAATTCCGTCTTCAGAATTGAATAACGACTTCAAAAATGCTATAGAAAGCACAATAAAAAGGCTGAACAGAGCCATTGCCAAAGCTTTAAGCATAGAGTTCGGCGATACCGGCAAAAACCGGTTTAATATTACCTATGGCCCTAAGAAAACCGATCCATTCTCTTTGCTGATATTCGAGCATTTCGTGTGCGACACCTTTCACCTTGAATTTAACTACAATCTCGGAAAACCAGATCCGGTATTTAATCTCAGCGTCATATATACGAATGAAAAGCAAAATGAAGATTTGCCATTTAACGGGGCAATTTTTACCAACCAGGGGCTTGATGACAAGCGGATGATCGTGCCTGCCTTTGACTTCAGCACGCGAAATCTATGCAAAAAAACGCCTTTCGTGAAAATTTGCAGAGATAACAACCTGAACCCAGAGTTTAATATCAGACCGTTGGGTAGAATAGGATTTCAGTTACAAAACACGACTCTGGGCAATGATCAGGTGGCATGGGTATGGGACATTTCTGAAACAAATACTTCAGAACCATTTTACGAAGGAGAAAATGTACAGATACTTGTTTCAAAACCAACGGGAAGTGTCAGATTAACTGTAATCAGTAAAATTGGATGTTTTGCTTTTACCGATAAGGATTTGAAACGATGAACCACCAAATCAGGCAGCAGTATATTGAGGTAGAACTCACAGGCACAGAAGAAGAAGGGCTGGAAATACAGCGCCTTTTACCTGACCTCTATTATCAGAAACTGCTTCCTGCCATGGATAAAGCATTTAAGGTTTTTCCTGACGATATCATACTAAGTTTTGACCGCATTGAGATTGATGTAGGGTCAATAAATCTCAAACTTCTGGAGTCTGATTTTACTGATTCAGTAATTTTAGAAATCATAAAGACCCTTAGAATAGAAATACAAAATGATTCTTCTGGATATAAAAGTCAGGAAGGGTTATCTCAACATCTGAAAACTATTCCTCAAACACTGGCAGACGCATTTCTGTATTTCCTTAAAACCGGAATTCTTCCATGGTCATTTAGATTAACTGAAGGCAAAACATTGGAAAATGAACTGGTTGATAATATAATTAATCAATGGAATGAAAAGGATGTAATCTATTTCATTTCAAGAATTAAAGAAGCCATTTCAGACCGTTCTTCTTTAGACAGATTTGTTAACCAGTTTTCTTATTCTTTCAGAGAATTTGCTTTAAGTCTGATTTCAAAAGAGACGGCAGTTTTGTCAGAAAGCATCTATTCTTCTGATGAACAGACAGATATGAATATGGATGAGCTACTGGATTTTAATAAAAGTCTGTTTGAAAGCGCATTTAAAAAAGTATCAGATATAATAAATCCAAAAACGCAAAACATTTCAAAAAAAGCAATTCGTGATATAATTAAAGACATTACCTCCGAAAGTTATAATGAACATGAAGGAATCTATATTGAGAATGCCGGGTTGGTTATTTTGCATCCATTTCTTTCACTGTACTTTAGCGTTCTGGGGGTGATCAGCGGAAACGAAATGTTACAATCCGGGCGTGCATTGCAATTGCTAAATCATCTTGCAACAGGACAAAACAAAGCTGCTGAATACGCCCTGGCTCTGCCAAAAATTCTATGCGGCTTGTCAATAAACAGCCCGGTGTCAGCTGAAAAGGATATCAGTGAAAATGAATTGGCTGAATCGGTGGCGCTTCTTACTTCCGTAATTCTGCATTGGTCGGCTTTAAAAAACACCAGCCCTGATGCATTGCGCGGAACTTTTCTTTCCCGCCCTGGTAAACTTTTCCTCAGTGACAGTGATAACTGGATTCTTCAGGTTGAGACGAGCTCTTTTGACATCCTCTTGGGTCAGTTACCCTGGAGTATTTCTATGATCAGGCTTCCATGGATGAATAAATTGCTCACTGTTGAGTGGGAATACTAATCCCCCATCAGGATATTCCGGCTGAGCAGTACATTTTTTCTGATTCTCTGCTTAGCATACATAAAACCATTTGAATTTAAATTTGATTTGTTGACAGTTTTATGAAAGCAACCGCCGAAAAATCAAGAATCGCTTCTGCTGTAACCAATTATGAGCAGACCAGGCTGTTTTTCGCAAAGGCAGGCAGTGGTGATTTCTTTAAACCGGCAAATACCAGGTCTTCTCCTAAAGATCATACAAAACCTGAACCTGCACCTGAAGTTGGGAAAAATAATAAATTACCAGAACTGTTTCAACATGAATTAACACAATCCTATCATCTCCATCCATTTATTAAAGAAGTAAGCATAAATGACTTATCAGCTGAAAACGATAAAAGAAAATCAGAAAACGATCCGAAGCAAATTCATGAACCGACATTAGGTTTATCAGACAATATCCTGAAAATCGGCCAGGATGCAAAGAAAAAGGATAATACAGAGGCTGCCTCTTATCCAATTGAGGATACCGAAACTCCACAAATTATTCAAAAAGACAATCAGAATTATATCAGCAAGCTTACTGATCAGATAACATTAAGCTCAGGATTATCGGTCAGTCCTGATAACAAGAAAATTCCTTCAGCATTATTCAATGACAAGAAAAGTCATGATCATAATCCGGATATAAAATCAAAAGAACCGACAAATCATAGAAAACAAAAGGAAACAAAGCCGGAGACCGCAAAGATCATATCCTATTCCGGAATACCGGAATCAATCACAACCCGGATTTCATCAATTTCAAATTCAACGAAATCCGATTCTACTCCCTTATTCTTAAAACCTGTAGCAATTATAAAAGGAGAAAAGAAGAAGATAGCAGTTCCGGAAAGATCGGAACAATCCGTACCCAAAAGAACAGACGAATCTGCAGTAACAGAATCGTCTCCTCCGAAGGTTTCGCCAACAAACCCGAATGAAGATCCGGAATTTAAAAATGTGATGGTGCACACGCGCCAGATAAATAAAAATCAAAAATCTCACCGGGATTCTGGATCTAAATTAAAAGAAGTAACTGAATCTGCCCGGCTTCCTGAAGGCGATCAAAGTGCATACAATGACCGTAAAAGTCACCTGGAATCTATCAACAAGATAGCCGGAAACAATAAAGATGCGAAAAAGAAATTCACTCCGGATGAATTTAAGGCAATACTGAATCAACAGCTCAGCGATCTGGAAAAGAAGTTGCCACACAGTGAAAATGAAGCCAGTCGATTCAAAAAAGAAAAACCACTTGAGGAGATCAAAAACCGGGTGAAAAGTCAGGTTAAAGATGAAAACGAAAAGGTCGCCTCTCCCATTACTTCTGAAACCCAAAAGCCAGAGCCGCCCGTAAGTGGGATAGCTACGATAGCTCCTAAGCCATTAATTCCTGAAAAACCCGGAATAAAACCTGGGAATATTAACCCGGTTGCTGCATCACCAAAGCCAAAAGCAGCTCAGGAAATTTCGATGGAAAAAGAGAGCCATTCTCTCGACGAATTGATGGATAAGAATCACAATACTGAAGGTCAATTTGCCGAATCGAACGAGCCAAAATTCGTTAAAGCACTCAAAACCAAAAAAGAGGCGCAGGAAAAGGCCGCAGCAGTTCCGACTGAATACAGGGATAAAGAACAGGTATTTCTTTTAGCTGCACAGCATGGGGCGCAGAAGAGTGCCACTGCCGGTTTTGGAGGAATGTATTCTAAAAGAGATGCTGCTTTTATGCAAGTTTCTTCAAAACAAGACCAGCAGGATAAGGATGATAAAGGTGGGCAGGCACATGTAAAACAAGAACTGGAAAAAATTTACAATGAGACTAAATCAGGTGTGGAGGGTATTTTCAACGATTTGGCAAAATATGTTGAAGTTACCTTTGAAACAGATTCAAATAATGCAAAATCAGTTTTTGAAAAACGCGTAGAAGACCAACTGGAAGATATTCACGGACTGGGAATTCAGGATTTTCTATTTGGTGAAGACACAGAAGCTATTGAAGACGTTTTTGAAAGAGAAAAGCAGATCTTTCTTTCTGCCATGGATAAATCGCTTGGAACCATAGCCCGCAGAGTTGCCGATGATTTGAACACAGCAGTGGATGTAATCCAAACCGGCAGAAATAAAGCGGAAACGTTTTACAAAGGCCTTGATGAAGAACAACAGCGACTGGCCAGTGATTCTATGACCACTTTCCGCGTTCAGTATGACAATCTCGAGTCAGGGGTGGATGAAAAACAAAAAGAACTGGCGCATAATCTGGCAGAGTCATACAAACAAAATGCAGATTCGCTGAGAAAGACTTTTGAAAAAATAAATGAAGATGTAAGCAAAACCTGGATACAGCGCGCTGCCGAGTTTGTAATAGAGGTAGCGACAACCATTTATAATCTGGGCAAGCTTTTGGTAACGGTGCTCGTCAGGATAGCGAGTGTTATCGGCGATATACTTGCTCATCCGATCCGATTTCTGGAGAACCTTGCCTCAGGCATAAAACAGGGATTTACTCAGTTTGCAGAAAATTTTGACACCTATCTTATTGAAGGATTCTTTGACTGGTTAAAAGGAAAAGTTGGTGGTGCGGGTATCAAATTGCCGGCTAAATTTGATACTGCCGGCTTATTCAGTATTGTATTGCAGGTTGTAGATATCACTTATGATAATTTCAGCCGGATAGCCAGGGAAAAACTGGGCGACCCGGTTGTAGATGCAATAGAAAAGGGGGTGGAAGGTGCACAG